>JANPIA010000030.1:0-4983 GCA_031424735.1 Segetibacter sp. | reverse complement strand
ACTTAAGCAAACCGATGCATATGGCGTTGCCGTATCGATATTTAAAATAAGCGACAATTATTCTATGATTTCTTTAAGTAATAACGGGGAGGGTGTATAAATACCATCGGTTGTTGATAAGGCATTAAGCAAGTTCCTGATGTTATTCAGCCCGATCAGAGCAGCCCATTCAAACGGACCATAAGGATAATTGGTGCCAAGCTTCATAGCAGTATCGATGTTTTGTTTATCGCTTACTTCATCGCCTAAAGCAAAATAAGCTTCATTAATAATTGATGAAATAATGCGTGCACCAATAAGCCCGGCAACATCCGGCACAAGCTTATACTGCCAGCCCATTGCATGTAATACTTTAGAAGCGATATGTTCGGTAGCCGGCTGCGCAAACACTTCAATAACTGGTCTATTAAGAAAGCCCGGCCATCCATTTATGCGTATGCAATTTGCCGGCAACTGGTTGGAAAGTGTAACCACGGCATTTACCAATACCGGTATATGGGCATTCATTAATTGTTCTGCATCGGCTTGCAAATTATCCTCGTTCAATAAATAAAATACCGCATCCGCATTCACAAAAATGTCGGTCGCGTCATTGATAAAATGAACTTCTGCCGTGGATGCAACACCTTTATCCGAAAATTCTTTTTGCATCAATTCATCCGCTATAACAACTATTTGCATCAACAAAATTTATGCACCAAAATTAGGTTTGTTGGTTGAGGGAAAATGAAGCAATTTTATTTTTCAACGTTTTATATGAATAAAGAAGTGATCAATACCAGCCATGCACCTGCTCCAATAGGCCCCTACAACCAGGCAATACTTGCGGGAAATATGTTGTTTATCAGCGGTCAAATTGCCATGGATGCTTTAACCAGCGAACTGGTTTCAGGAGATATAACAGATGAAACAAAACAGGTGATGAAAAACCTGGGCGCCATTTTAACCGCAGCAGGTGTAAACTTTTCCAATGTTGTAAAAACAACTATTTTTTTAACCGATATGAATTTGTTTGCCCAGGTTAACGAAGTGTATGGATCCTACTTTACCACCGAGCCACCGGCGCGGGAAACGGTTGCAGTAAAAGGTTTGCCAAAAGGAGTGAATGTGGAGATAAGTATGATAGCGGCGGTGTAAGCTCCGTTTTATATCTTTTCGTTATTCATTCTTTTCTTGTTGACGTAATATTAACCTCATTTTTTGGAAGCAATTAATGCGTTACAAATTTGCTTCTAAAACATACGTTTGTTCAGGCTGCTTTGATAACAGAACTGCTATTCACTCCATCGTTTGCATAAATTATTTTGGCGTGCTATTATATGTTGGTTATTTTCGTTCGGATGATAATGATCAACAAACATAAATGTATTAGCAAACAGTTTCCGTAGGAAGGTGTACTAAGCATTTTGTGTGAACTATATACTTAGAGCCTTCCTTAACCGGAGGCTCTTTTTTTTTAACAAAAATTCTTCGTACGAAGAAAGTCAAAACGTAAACAAAATGAAAGTTGCTGTTGTAGGTGCCACCGGCCTGGTTGGTACAAAAATGTTACAGGTACTTGCCGAAAGAAATTTCCCTGTTACCGAGTTAATACCCGTTGCCTCAGAAAGGTCGGTTGGCAAAGAAGTGGAGTTTAAAGGACAGAAATACAAGGTAGTAAGCATGGCGGATGCTATTGCCGCAAAACCTGCCGTGGCCTTGTTTTCCGCTGGGGGCAATACTTCACTGGAGTGGGCGCCAAAGTTTGCAGAAGCTGGTATCACCGTGATAGATAATTCAAGCGCATGGCGTATGGATGCCACTAAAAAATTAGTAGTACCCGAAATAAATGCCGATGCAATTACCAGGGAAGACAAGATCATTGCCAACCCCAATTGTTCAACCATACAAATGGTTGTTGCTTTAAACCCGTTGCATAAAAAATACACTATCAAAAGAGTAATTGCCAGCACCTACCAAAGTGTAACCGGTACCGGCGTTAAAGCGGTTGACCAGTTAATGAACGAACGGAAAGGTATTGAGGGCGACATGGCCTATAAATATTCTATCGACCTGAATGTAATACCACAGATAGATGTGTTTACCGACAATGGTTATACAAAGGAAGAGATGAAAATGGTGAATGAAACAAAGAAGATCATGCGCGATGATTCAATAAGGGTAACGGCTACCACAGTGCGCATACCAGTAATGGGCGGTCATAGCGAAAGCGTGAATGTTGAATTTGAGAATGAGTTTGACTTGCAGGAAGTAAAAGACCTGTTAAGTGCGTCACCTGGTATTGTTTTACAGGACGACCTGGCTAATCAAATTTACCCAATGCCTTTGTGGGCACACGAGAAAGACGATGTATTTGTTGGTCGCCTGCGGCGCGATGAAACACAGCCAAAAACATTAAACATGTGGATTGTGAGCGACAACCTTCGCAAAGGCGCTGCTACCAATGCAGTGCAAATTGCGGAATATTGTGTAGCCAACAATTTGTTGTAAACCACAAGGAATTATATAAAGATGATGAGGATAGAACGGCCTTACGTCAAGCTATCCTCATCATCCTTTTCAATAGATTTTTATAACGGTAATGCTAAGCTTTCTTTTTATACGGAAAGTGTTTTGCAAAGTTGGTGGTGATACGATCAATGATCATATTAGCTAGTGAGTTCCAGTCGCTTTGTCGTTTATAGGAATCATTCCACAACGTTTCGCCGTTACTTACAAGTGTGCAGGTAGCGCGAATGTCATTTGTTTTACTGTTACCAGGCACAGCCACGGGGTTATTCAAAACGGTGTTTAAAATTTTACTGCCAGCATCTATACCGGCAGAGGCAAGATCGCTCATGTACCGGTCTTTTTGAATGGACGTTCTTACAATGGCATCTACACCCAATAGCTGAGTAAGCTCTTTATCGTCCTTTGTCCAGGCTTCTCTAATACCAATATTTGCCTTTTCAAGCAAGGCTATGGTGTTGCTGTAAGGTTGAACAGAAACTTCCAAAGTATGTTTGCCTGTATTGGCTTTGCGAAGAATATTGTTGTATAACGATTCCTGGAAAAGTTTGCTTTCTTTTTCTTCGAGCATTTCAATATCCCATGCCGATAGATTTTTTGGCTGGTTGCCGGTCAACATCATTTGCGGGGGAAGAATTGCAATGGTTTTGTGCCGCGCAGTTTTTTCTTCAAAGGAAGAAGATGTGTAATAACGATGGCAGGAGCTGAAAGTAATCAGCATCAGGAATACAGTAAGGGTAGCGTTGATTTTCATGTTGTAAATTTTTGTTTGATTGGAGCTTTCAAACAAAATGCCAAAACAAAAAACAATGCGCCACTATTCCAGCGAACGGTTAATGAACTTTATGAGTGGCTTCAATGCTTCAAAAGCGGAGATCACTTTTTTAAAAAGGTCTTTACCGGTTAACTCTTCATCGGTTAAGGTATGTGTGGCAATGAAGCTTTTCAGTTTTATGTAATCTATCGCGGGATTGTCCTTTTCATATCCTTTGGGTTCACGGCTTAAACTGTACTCACCCTTTTCCATGTCGCCATACTGGTCAACAAATTTTTTATGGTTGATAATGCTTTGTAATTCATCCCAGCCATAATCAATCTCCTGCCGTACTTTTTTAAGCGACGATGCTTCCGGCATCCAAAGTCCGCCACCAACCATGCTTTGGTTGCCGGGCTCCAAATGAAAGTAATAACCTGCAAAGCCGCTCTTCTTTCCGCCGCGGTCAATACTGGCACCCATGTGCGGTTTATAAGGCGATTTATCTTTCCTAAAACGTACATCACGGTATTGCCGGAATACACAATCCTTAACAGTGAGATTTGCAACATCGCCGTCAACTGTTGCCATCCGGTTTAAAACTTTTTGCACCATGGTTTCCCAATCGGTTTTTGCAGCATCAAACTTATCGCGGTGCGTTTCAAACCAGGGCTTGTTATTATTCTTTTTAAGATCTTTTAAAAAACGAAGGGTAGATTGCTGTAGCATAAAAAACTGTTGCTCGTATAATAGGTTAAACTTCTATTCAGGTTCTATTTCACTAGTTTCAAAAACTCATCTTCGCTGATGATCTTAATGGTGTTGATCTTTTTTGCCTTCTCAAACTTGCTCCCCGCATCTTCACCCACCACCAGATAATTGAGCTTACTGCTTACACTGCCCAATATTTTTCCGCCATGTTGTTCCACCAATTCCTCTGCCTCGCTGCGTTTAAGTTGGTTGAGTGTCCCGGTAAATAAAAAAGTTTGCCCGCTTAAGCCACCTTCGGCAACAACAGTTCTTTTTTCGTTTTTCAATTCAATTCCCAGGCGCTCCAAATGCTCCAACATTTGTATGTTTTGCGCATTGTGAAAAAAATGGCTGATACTTTTGGTTACTTTAATGCCAATGTCTTCCAATTGCTGCAATTGTTCTTCGGTAAAGTTTTTCAGGTCCAATAGGTGGTGCACGGCATTCGCTAAAACCTTTGCGGTTGTTTCACCTACAAAACGAATTCCGAGGGCGAAAATAAGGCGATGCAATGGTTGCCTTTTTGATACTTCAATAGCTTGTTGCAAATTGGTAATGGACTTTTGTCCGAAACCTTCCAATTTGCCGATTTCTTCAAAGTCAAGCGTATAAATACCGGGGATATCTTTTAATAATCCCAACTCGTAAAACTTACGGATGTTGGCTTCACCAAAGCTTTTTATGTCCATCGCATCTTTACTAACAAAATGGATCATTTTTTCAACCACCTGCGCTTCACATTCAATATTAATACATCGCCATACTGCCTCACCTTCTTCCTTAAAAAGCTTTGCTGAACAAACCGGGCAGTGCACCGGAAATACAACCGGCACCTCGTTACCCGTCCTCAGTTCAGCCATCGATTTTACAATGTACGGTATTACATCGCCCGCACGTTCCACTAAAACCGTATCCCCAATACGCAGGTCTTTTTCGCGAATGATCTCTTCGTTAAATAGTGAAATGGAACC
>JANPIA010000029.1:0-11264 GCA_031424735.1 Segetibacter sp. | reverse complement strand
TGATCATATTGGTACATGGAGTACGAAAAATACCTGTGAACTATGCTAAGCAAATTGTGGGTAACAGGCAGTTTGGCGGCGCACGCCAATTCCTTCCTATGAAGGTGAATAGCGCTGGTGTAATGCCGATCATCTTCGCACAGGCAATCATGTTTCTTCCAACATTATTTTCTTTCACCAACCTGGAGGCTGGTCAGGGCATAGCCAAAGTATTTGGCGATCACAGTAACTTTTGGTACATGCTGGTTTATTCTGTAATGGTAATTGCCTTTACTTTCTTATACACCGCTTTGATATTTAATCCCAAGCAAATGGCTGAAGACCTGAAGCGCAACAATGGTTTCATACCCGGTGTAAAACCAGGTCAGCCTACTGCTGATTATATTGGAGCCGTTATGGATAAGATTACCTTGCCGGGTGCTGTGTTCCTTGCATTGGTAGGTATTCTCCCTGGCTTTGCACAAAGGCTAGGCGTTACTTCCTCCTTCTCTACTTTCTTTGGTGGCACATCGTTGTTAATTATGGTGGGTGTTATTTTAGATACACTTCAGCAAATTGAAACACAGTTGCTGATGCGCCAATACGATGGTTTGATGAATAGCGGCAGAATACAGGGAAGGCAAATGAGTACGGCATCTTCAATTTAGTATTTAGTATATAGAGAGGCATAGCCTTCAACTTAAACTACCTATGGAGTAGTTATCTGATTACAAAATACTAACTACCATCCCCCAAATAATTAACCTGCCCCGAAGACCGTGGCGGGTTTTTTTTAACATGAGCAGACCCAGGAATATGGTTCATTATAAATCGAATGCGGAAGTTGAAATTATGCGCCACAGCAATTTGCTGGTGGGGCAGGCAATTGCAGAAGTAGCTAAAATTTTAAAGCCCGGCGTTACCACTTTAGAGGCTAACAACGTTGCTGAAACTTTTATCCGCGACAATGGAGGAATTCCTTCGTTTTTAAACTACCGGGGCTTTCCATTCTCCGCCTGTATTTCGGTAAATGATGCTGTAGTGCATGGTTTTCCTACCACGGATGCTTTAAAGGATGGCGACATTATTTCTGTTGACATTGGTGTTTACAAAAACAGCTTTCACGGCGACAGCGCTTATACGTTTGCTATTGGAAATGTTGCTGAGGAGGTGTTGAAGTTAATGCGGGTTACCAAGGAATCGTTGTACAAGGGAATAGAAAAAGCGCATCATGGAAACAGGATTGGTGACATTGCTTATGCCGTGCAGGATTATACCGAAAGGCAGCATGGTTATGGTGTAGTACGCGAACTTGTTGGCCACGGACTTGGAAAAAACTTACACGAAGATCCGCAGGTGCCTAACTTTGGTAAACGCGGCAACGGACCCAAACTTAAAGATGGAATGGTGATAGCAATAGAACCGATGATAAACCTGGGTGTGAAAGAAGTATTTTATGATGAGGATGGTTGGACCGTAAGAACCAAAGACCGCAAAGTATCTGCACACTATGAGCATACCGTATGCATACGCAAAGGCAAGGCTGATATACTTTCTTCGTTTACCGAAATTGAAGCGGCCGAAAAAGCAAACACAAACCTCAGTTCTTCCTACTACTGATTTGTTGATATATTGTTGATTAAACCCTTCTGTAACCGAAGGGTTTTTTTGTTTACAACAATATCTTTAGGTAACTATAAAGGTGTTCTTTAAACCAAAAATAAATTAGTTGATTTTAAACTAAGTGTTCCAATTAGCATCACACCAACATGAACAATGCTTCCGTTAACCCTGCTTCCATTTCCAAGATCAGTCATCATGGTTTTGCGGATCTTTTTCGTAACCTGCACAGCCAACATCACTCCTTGCATTCAACCAGTAATTTTGTAACAGGCGATGTAATTACCCCCTTTCAGGCGGCTGCGTTTTTAAAGGAACCATCGCGGTTCACCGTTCAGTTGGCAAACGATATGCATATTATACTTTCCCCCGAATTCCTGCAGTACATCAATCATAGCTGCCTTCCCAATACTTTTTTCGATACCGATCGTTTACTAATTGTAGCGCTTACAAATATAGAACCTGGAGACGAGTATACTTTTTTCTATCCTTCCACCGAGTGGGACATGGCGGAAGCGTTCGATTGCCATTGCGGTTCAGCAGGCTGTATGCATTCTATACAAGGCGCAAAATACCTGTCACCAAATAATTTTAAAAAGTTCAAATTCAATCAACACATCCGGGATAAATACCTGCAACAACACTGAAAACGCATCTCATGCTACAGGGTACATCAAGCCGAAAAAAGAAGTATCCAAACCTGTTGGTTTGGGTGCTTGCACCGCGCATGAAAACAAACGATGAGAACCTTGAATACTATTACGACTTCACACAGAGTATTGAAGAATTCACCCGCACCTTTGCAGCGCTGAACATTGCATGGAAATGGCAACCGGTTACCGTTAGTAATTTCAAACGCATCATCAAACAAATAGAAGCGAAGTCGTACCCGCAAACGCCTATTGTCTTCAACCTGTGCGATGGCGACGAAATCAACGGCACACCAGGCATTTCCGTTATTCGCGAGCTGGAAAAAAGTGGATTGATGTACACAGGTGCCGATGAGTTTTTTTACGACATCACCACGTCTAAAATACCGATGAAGAAGATGTTTGACATGTATGGTGTATCCACACCAAAGTGGAAAATAGTGACGGACATTGAGGAAACAGGCACCGATATTTTAACTGGTTTAAAAACCCCGCTCATCGTAAAGCCTGCAGTATCTGGTGGCAGTATGGGGGTAGGTATTAAATCCGTAGTGCATACCATGCAGGAGCTGGTTGAGCAGGTGCGTATATTGAATGAAGGTTATCATGGGTGGGACCTGGTGACTGGCGGAATACTGATAGAAGAGTTTATTGAAGGACCCGAGTTTACGGTACTGATCGTTGGTTCCTCCTCCGACCCGGCAGAATGTAAAGTGTATGCGCCGGTGGAAAGGGTCTTTCATCAATCGTTGCCGGAGCAGGAAAAGTTTCTTTCGTTCGACAGGTTGTGGGAGATGTATGAAGAAGAAACAGCCGTAGGAGAGGACGAAGATTTTTATAACTATCATACACCTGAGCAGGATCTCATTTTCAATATTTGTAAGCTCAGCCTGGATGCCTATTGTGCAGTGGAAGGCGAAGGTTATGCAAGAATAGACATACGAATGAACAGGCATACCGGCGAAATGTTTGTGCTGGAGGTAAATGCACAATGCGGCTTATCGGAAGATGAGAATTTTACTTCAATTGGGGCGATACTTAGGCTCAGCGGCAACACTTATACTCAACTGGTTGAAGACATTTTGCTGCGCGAAATAAAAAGGAAAGCGTTTAAAGTGGCGGTGTGAGAGATTGTTGGTGGTTGGTGGTCGGTGGAAAGATGACGGTTGACAGATGACAGAAGACAGATGAAAATTGAAGATTCTTTTTCTTGGGTTTATAAGGTAGAAAGTAATGATGGAGGTGAATAAGATCTATAGGAATTGTTGCTGGTGACATGCCTCGTACAGGCAACCCGTTTGTAGAAAATGAAATAATAGTGCAAGCGTACCGTAGGTACGCAACTAACAACCAATGCGGCCCCCTGTATTAAACTGTACAAGAGTGCGACGCAACCAACGATGAAAATAGCTTCGCTCGCTGGTAACAAAATAACTCCGCTAACTATAATGTTTTTCTATGAAAGTATGTGTGCTGCAACCCGATTACTCTACAACAGACGTTGATTATAAAAACTACGATCCATCCCGCGACCTGAGTAGTTTGCTTCCCAGTTCGCAAGTTCACCATGTGTTGTTGAATAAACTGCATACTTACAAACAGCTCAGGCAATTAAAAAATAAAGGCTACGATATTTTTGTGAACCTGTGCGAAGGTTATCTCGACTGGAGCATTCCTTCGATAGATGTGATCCATTCCCTTGAGTTGCTGAACCTTCCTTATACCGGTCCTACTGCTACTTTGTACGATCCGCCAAAAGAGCTCATGAAATATATCGCCTACACGGAAGGTGTAAAAACACCTGCCTATTTTATAGCCAAACAAGCGGGTGATGTTGCAGGTGCCGCGTCGTTGCAATTTCCATTGTTTGTAAAACCGGCACATGCCGGCGACAGCCTTGGTATTGATGAGCATTCCCTGGTAAACAATGTAGAGGAGCTTTGTAAAAAGACGGAGGAATTGTTTCAGGATTATGATGAAGTATTGGTGGAAGAATATATAGCAGGAAGGGAGTTTACCGTATTGGTGGCTGCCCATCCGCACAACCAGAAAGAGTGCAAAGTGTACCAACCGGTTGAATACATTTTTCCGGAAGGTGTCTATTTTAAAACGTATGCGTTAAAAACCAGCGAGTTGCACCCGGAGGCAAACATATCTTGCAACGATGAAACATTAAGCGATCGCCTACGTGATCTTGCCTGCAAAATTTTTGTATCGTTTTCCGGCGTGGGTTATGCAAGGCTGGATTTCAGGATGAACGAAAAGGGTGAATTATTTTTTTTGGAGATCAACTTTACCTGTTCGGTTTTTTATACACGGGGAATGGAAGGCTCGGCAGATTATATTCTTCAATACGATGCCGATGGGCAACCCGGTTTTCTAAAGCATATAATTGCAGAAGGTATTGAACGCTTTAAACGAAAGCAGAAAAAATACGTCCTACGTGGCAATGCGATAGATGGTTATGGCATTTATGCCAACCGCCGGATAGCAAAAGGGGAGGTGATATTTAAAGGAGAGGAAATGAACCACCGTATTGTTACCCGCAATTATGTACAGCAGCATTGGAACGAAAAGGATATGGAAATATTCAGGCGGTATGCCTATCCCATCAGCAACGAGGTGTACATACTTTGGGATGCAAATGCCGGGGAGTGGGCACCACAAAACCATTCGTGCCAGCCCAATACTGCTTACAAAGGTTTGAATGTTACAGCCATAACTACAATAGATGCCGGCGAAGAATTTACACTGGACTATGGTGAATTTTTAAACGAAGAAATGCAACCGTTTGCCTGTAATTGCGGTGCGCCCAATTGCCGCAAATTTATACAGGGGCGAAAAGGAAATAATATTTCCGAACGGGAACACCGGCGGCACGGCGATAATTATTAAATATATTCTGGCATATGGGACGCTTCCGGGTACTCAAAAACATTATTGGAAAGTACCGTTACCGGTTAATGCTCACCTATACTTTGTTTGGCGCCGAAATGTTAGGCAACCTGCTTCGTCCATTCCTGTTTGGCGAAGCGGTAAATGGATTGATTAGCGGAAGCTATCGAAGCCTAATTTACCTGGGCATTGTACACGTTAGTTATATCATCATCGGCACCATTCGCCATATGGTAGATACCAGGACATACTCCGACATCTATACTTCGCTCGTCACTAAAATGCTTTCGCGCCGTATTGATGATACCGATGTGTCGAGGCTAAGCGCTCACTCCACATTAGCCCGCGAGTTCATCGATTTTCTTGAGTTTGATTTCAATTTTATTATTGAAGCGCTGTACAATTTACTGGGTTCACTTATTATGCTATACCTGTACGATCATTCGGTTGTAGTGGTTTGCCTTGCTATACTAATACCGGTTTTGCGCATCAGTTATTTATATGGGCAACGTGTACGAAGACTTACTAAAAACAAGAACGATGAGTTGGAAAAGCAGGTAGACATTATCAGGACCAAGGATTATAAAACCATACACGACCATTACCTTACGTTACGCAAATGGCAAATAAAGATATCCGACCGCGAAGCATTTAATTTTGGCATTATGGAGTTGATGGTGTTGCCCGTCATCATTGTTTCGTTGTTGCTTACCACATCCCATTTAGGCACCTCCGTAAAACCCGGCGATGTTATTGGCATTTACAACTACCTGCTCAAATTCATTTCTGGTCTTGACACGATACCCTACACCGTACAACGCTACAGCAGTTTAAAAGATATAACACAGCGAATAGATTTTGTGGAAGAAGTATAGACTTCCCAGCTTTCACCACTCGCTACAACCTGCCAAGCTTATATGGGAAGAACAAAAAATTTTATTCGGTGGGGTTAATCAATTGCCACGGACTTCAAAGCAAAAAATTTTATCCAGGTGTCAATCCAATTACCACGACCCTTCAAAGCATACATTGGAAAGACAAAAGTTTTATCCAGTGGTTCATTTATTGCCACGACTTTCAGGTTGTAGATAATGAGGCTTTTTATATTCCTGCTTAAGCCCTAACAATCTATCAGGCTAAAGCCACTTTCATTCCACATTATGCCTGAAGCACACAAACTTTCCCTGTAAAATTTACCTCGAGCCAATCGGTCCATCATTGATGCGCTTACTGATTTACCATTTTCGTTCTATCTTCCCGCGTTCAACACATCATCATCCAAAACAAACAAACACTTTTAGTTATTGGTGGCGGCGCAGCAGGTTTTTTTTGCGCAGTAAATGCTGCACGCATTAATCCACTTCTAAAAGTAATCATTGTTGAAAAGTCTGGAAAGCTATTATCTAAAGTAAGGGTAAGCGGCGGTGGACGATGCAATGTTACCCATGCATGTTTCGAGGTTTCATCTCTTGTAAAAAAGTATCCACGCGGCACCAACTTCTTAAAAAAATGTTTTTATCATTTTAATACAAACCACACCATACAATGGTTTGAAGAACGTGGTGTAAAGCTGAAAACAGAGGTGGATGGCAGGATGTTTTCTGTAACCGACAGCTCTCAAACAATTATTGATTGTTTATTGAAGGAAGCCAATAAGTATGGGGTGGAAATTATGATGCAAAGAGAAGTGAAGGAGTTGAACTTTCTGAATGGTCAATGGTCAGTGCTGTTTGCCAATGCATCGATACTTACGGCAGATTATGTATCTGTGGCTTGCGGCGGTTATCCCAAGAGCAGCATGTTTCAATGGCTTATAAAGCTGGGGCATAGTGTTGAAGAACCAGTGCCCTCGTTATTTACATTTAATATGCCCGGCAACCCTATCGCCGAATTAATGGGTGTTAGTGTTGAACAAGCGGTAGTAAAAATTAGTGGCTCGAAGTTATCCGATGAAGGTCCGTTGCTTATTACGCATTGGGGCATGAGTGGTCCGGCAATATTAAAACTTTCCGCATGGGGCGCCAGGGAACTGGCTGATAAAAACTATCACTTTTCCATCATGATCAACTGGTTGCCCGGCTACAACGAACAAACTTTACGCGAAGGTTGGCAACCTATCCGCAACCAGCTTTCGGCGCAGAAAATAATGAACCGAAATCCGTTTGGTGTGCCCAACAGGTTATGGGCTTACTTTTTGAAAGAGAGTGGCATTAACCCTGGTATTCGCTGGGCCGATCTTCCCGGTAAAGAACAAAACAAACTGATCAAAACTTTGACTGCACAGGAGTTTGCGGTAAAAGGCAAAACAACATTTAAAGAAGAATTTGTAACCTGTGGCGGAATAAAGCTAAACGAAATAGATGCTGCCACTATGCAAAGCAAACTGCATCCTAACCTATATTTCGCCGGCGAAATTATGGACGTGGATGGTGTTACAGGCGGTTTCAATTTTCAACATGCATGGACAAGCGGATGGATAGCTGCCATGGCAATAGGTGAAATAAGTAAGTAGCAATGCCTTGTGTTTTTGCAAAAAACTTGCACCACATAGAATCATAGCTCACAGTAGAAGCACATAAAAAGAACTATGTGAAATCTATCTTTCTATTGTGCCTATGTGGTAATAGAGCCTCGTAGAAACGAGGCCCGGTAAAGCACTGTTTGCACAATGCACATGAGAAAATTAGGGTTATACTACGCTGATGGGTGATGCAACTTCATTCGTTCACTAACTACTTCTTCATCCAGTTTTCAACAATATACTTACCCAGTTCTTTTCCCATTTTCAGGGCAACTTCATTGTCGGTTTTAAAATGGATGCCTGCATAAAAACGGGAGTCGGCACAGTCCTGCGCCATTTGCTGAAATTGCTTTGCATCGGCTGGAAAAAAATGTTCGAGCACGGCGCTGGTGGTTCCGGCACCCGCAGCATGACCTGACGGATAACCGGGAAATGGTGGCGTAGGTACAAGAGACTTGTATGTAGTATCGTATTGAACAGGGCGTATGCCCCAATACGTGTACTTGGCATCGAACACTGCAACCGCCATATCGTGAAACGCAGTGTGCAAAACCGTGTACACCCTTGATGCTGCCGGGGCATCGTCCATCATATTGTACTCAAATAATTTCTGACCGGCTATTTCATTGTACAATTCAGGTCCGCTGTTTGCCCAGTAATAGGCAAGGCTGCGCGTTTTAAAAGTTTGCCTGAAGTTTTTCATTTCTTTCATGTCCGTTTCAAAATCAGGTGGCGGTGCGGGTCTGAACTGGTCTGCTGAACGCAAAGCAATTGGTGTAAAAGATGGAAGTGTAATACCCATAGCAAAAGCGCCGGTCCATTTTTTGGAGTCTTTATTTACCGCTCCCTTATACACGGTTGCAGAGCCGTCGTTCTTTGCCTTTTCAATAATTTGTTGTGCTACCTGCTCACCCAATTTCCAGCCGGCTTGCGCATCGCTGGGGTATTGCACGCCGGCATCAATGCGGGATTGCGAGGCGGCACGGGCTAATTGTAAAATGGAATCGCCTTTTGCGGGGATGAAATAAGCGAGTACATAAGCAGCCGCTGCGGCAGTAACCGTATGCTCGCATGGATAGGAAAACGTAGCGGGTATATTGATGAGAAGTTTATGCGAGGCATCAAAAACATCAGGTCGCTTTCTTTTGTATTTCAGCTTTTCTTTCCAGGCTAAAATGGTGGCATCATATATGGCAAGGTTCATCCAGGCTAAGGGTGTGCGTAACACCACATCAATTTTATCCCATGGCGTCACATCCGTTGCAATTTGATTCCATCTATAGGAAGGCGCTCCCGCATCCCAATATGTTATCTGCGCAATTTTCTTTTCATCCAATGCTGCCATGCCTTGCTTAATGACAGCCAACTCCGCTGTTGACTTTGTAGCTGTTGGCGGTGGATCTATAGTTATTTGATGAGGGTTGTCTAACCATTTTGTGGTCCAGTTGGCAGCTTCGTAATTGGCAGGCTTACGGCTTGCATTTTGTGCCGTTGCAAAAACAACAGTGAGCACACTTAGCAGTAAAATAAACTTGTGTTTCATATACCAGGTTTGTTTTTTGGTTCGATGATTTGATGGTGATTAAGATGGGGTATTGCCGGATGTATTACTATTGTTTTGCATTCTGCCGCGTTTATTAGACCCTGCGTAATATGCAGCCCCGGCAATTAGTACGCATATACCACCAAGCATAAATATGCATTTCATAGTAAGCACCGGTTCGGTGTGATCTTTTGCAAATACATTGGTTTGTTGTGCCATGCAAGAGAAGGTTGTTAATAACGTCAGCAGCAGAAAATGAATGTGTTTCATAATTGTAGTTTGAAGGTTTAATAATTGATTTTGTTGGTAGTTGCTTTAAGGATTGTTATGCAAGAGTAGGCAAGGGACTTAAACGCTAAAAGGCACTGTCAACAAACAACAGTAAATAGTATACGAAAAGCTTTCAGTTGCTGAATTACCGCCTACGCAGGGTGTTTAAAAACGGGTCGGGTACTTGTATTTTTGAAGACATCGTTTTCAGGTGAGTCTACCTGCCCGATAAGTACAACAACGTTTATTCAAGTGCACCCGACCCGTTGAAACTGATAATTGCTAATGCGGAAAAAGTAAAAAGGTTTAACTGGCTGTTGCTATTGGTTGACTGTACGAGGTCAACCGTTTACTACAAACGCTATTATATAGACAGGCAGCAGTGACGTGAAAGATTTGCCGATATTTATCGTATAAACAGTGTGATGAAGAAATTATCAGACAAAAAACTTATCAAACTTTATTTATGGTTAGGCTTCGCTTTTTTGGTGATGGGAACGTTTTACACTTCCCATATTCATACAGTTAAGTTTTTACGCGCATTGTTCAATAACCTTTGGAGTGTGGCTTACCTGGTTCCCCTCAACTTTATATTTTTTGAATATACTTTTCCATTTGTTCTGCGGAAGAGAAAATTCCATATTTACAATGTTATTATCGGCGTACTACTATTATGGGTTCATTTGATGTTTTGGTCTTACGGTTCGTATGCATGGAGGTCTATTGGCCTGGCGGTAAATATATATACCGACTTAAAGTCGTATCCCAGCCTGGACCGAATGGTGGAAAGTAGAATGGCATACAGTGCCGAGTCTGTTTTCCTTTTTGGCATTGTCAGGCATATTTATAATTATACAAACCTTAAGCAGGCGGCGCAGCAACTCCGCATTCAAAAGCAGGAGGCAGAATTAAATTATTTAAAGTCGCAAACCAACCCGCATTTTTTATTCAACACCCTCAACAATATTTACTCATTGGCACGCGATAAAAGTGACCTCGCCCCTGAGTCTATTTTACGCCTGTCGAAAATGTTGCGCTTCATGTTGTACGAAACCGGGGGCGCCTACATAGCTATTGAGCAGGAAATAAAAATTATAACCGAGTATATTGAATTGGAGAAATTGCGTTATGATCAATCATTGCGTATTAATATCAACCACGATGTTGAAGATATGAAACAAGCGATCCCACCCTTGTTGTTAATACCATTAGTTGAAAATGCTTTTAAACATGGTGTATCGGAAACAAGGGGGCAGCCGTTTGTTGATATCCATCTATCCGTTAATAAACGAAAACTCATGTTTGTTGTAAAAAATTCTTCTGAAGTTTCCGGCGAACGGAGTGTGCACGAAAACATTGGTCTTTCTAATTTAAGACGCCAGCTTGAACTGCTGTATACTGATTCCAAATTATCGGTAGTACAGGGCGAATCTGTTTTTACTGCATCGCTATACATCAACCTTGCAAGCCATGTCTAATATAAAATGCATTATTGTAGAAGATGAACCTTTAGCCGTAAAGGTGTTGGCTGATTATATATCGCAGGTGCCGTTTCTCGAATTATTGGGAACATTTAAAGATGCCATTCTTGCCATAGATTTTTTGCGCGATCATCAGCCCGACCTTATCTTTTTAGACATTCATTTGCCCAGGCTGAAAGGAATGGCTTTTTTAAAAACACTGGTACATCCGCCGGCAGTCATCATCACCACAGCCTATCACCAATATGCCGTTGAAGGTTTTGATTTAAACGTAACCGACTACCTGCTGAAGCCCTTTGAGTTTG
>JANPIA010000028.1:0-8068 GCA_031424735.1 Segetibacter sp. | reverse complement strand
TTTTCCTTATTGGCCTGCAAAGTGGCTTTTACCTGTGTTACATGCAGTATTGTTTTTTCAATGGTAAGTTCCAGGTCTTCAAAGTTTACGGGCTTGCAAACAAAATCGAAAGCGCCGCGGTTCATCGCCGTGCGAATATTATCCATATCGCCATAGGCAGAAACCATTACTGTTTTAATAAGCGGGGAATCAGACGACAATTTTGTCAGCAAGGTTAAGCCATCCATTTCGGGCATATTGATATCGCTTAAAACGATTGCCACATCGGGATTTTGTTGCAGTTTTTCCAGTGCTTCATTCCCGTTAAGTGCAAAAACAAATTCGTATTTATGCTCTCTTATTTGCCTGCGAAATTTTTGCTTGATCAGCATTTCCAAATCCACCTCATCGTCTGCTACTAAAATTTTAGCCATTAATTATTGAATTGTAATTTTTCTTTTAATAAAGTAAAATCCAGTGGTTTTGTAAGAAAGTCATCGGCACCCAGCTTCATTGCCAGATTATAATTCTCATCGTCTCCGTATGCTGTTACCATCATAACATAGGGCGGTGGGGTTTCATATTTTTGTTTGATGTGTTTAAGCAATTCGATGCCACTCATACCAGGCATGTTTATATCGCTTAAAATAAGGATCGCTTCATGATCGTGTTGCTGCATCCAGTCAAGCGCATCTTCGCCGGAAATTGCAAATGCAAAATTTATTTTCCCGTCGCGAATTTCTTTTCTGAATTTTTGCTGAAACAGCGCCTGCATATCCGGTTCATCATCTACCACTAAAATATTCATACATTTAATTTACGGATTATATTATGCGGATGAAGGAATTGAGATAATAAATTCTGCGCCTTCGCCTTCTTTCGTTTCCACCTGTATTTCTCCACCGTGCGCCTTTATAATATCATAACTCATAGACAGTCCGAGCCCTGTGCCCTGCCCTGTTGGCTTAGTAGTAAAGAAAGGCTGGTATATTTTATCCAATACTTTTTGTGGAATACCTATGCCGTTGTCTTTTACTATAATAACGATGTTGTTGTTTTGCTTTTGCGTGGTTACCGATACGGTTGGTTCGTATCCTTGCCTAAGCATCTTCTTTTTTTCTGCAACCGAATAAAAGGCGTTGGTGAAAAGGTTAAGCAGCACCCTGCCCATATCCTGCGGTATCACCTGCACTATTCCAATGGTTGCATCAAAGTGAGTTGTAAAGCTTGCATTGAATAATTTATCTTTTGCCCGCAAACCATGATAGCTTAAGCGCAGGTACTCATCCGCCAAGGCATTCATATCCGTTGGTTCCTTTTTGCCTGAGCTACTGCGCGAATGCTGCAGCATGCCTTTTACAATGGCATCTGCCCGCTTGCCATGATGTGTAATCTTTTGCAAATTTTCCTTAATGTTTCCTGCTATTGCCGCAGCTTCTTTCGCATCATTTTTCTGAAGGGCTACTTCTATTTCATCTACCAACTCGCAACTAACTTCAGAAAAGTTATTAACGAAGTTTAGTGGATTTTGAATTTCATGCGCAATGCCGGCAGTCAATTCGCCAAGCGAAGCCATCTTTTCTGACTGGATGAGTTGTGTTTGTGTTCGTTGCAATTCAAACAATGCATTTTGTAACTCTTCCTTTTGCTGTATTAGTTCACTTGTTCTAATGGCAACCTGTTCTTCAAGCTTCATATTCTGGGCTTCTATAAAACGGTGCCTTTCTTCTTCCTTCAACCGGGCTTCCCTTTCCTTTGTAAGGGCTTTATTTTGCTTTTGCGATTTAATGATCATTGCTACCATCCAGGTTATAGCCACTGCACTTGCAATATCAAGGTATCCTTCCACCTTTACAAAAAATTCGGGAAACAATAGTTTCGTTAGGTCTTTGATAAGGAACACAGCAACCAGCGGCACCACACCAAGTACTACCCCGCGGGCAGCCGCAAATTGCGGTATTTTAATAACAAAAGCAACTATCATAAGCTGCACAATATGCCAAAACCATATTGTATAATCTCCTGCGGAAAAAGCAATTTCGAGCCCAAATAATACAAGGTTAACATACATTAACCGCAACAGTATTTTTTCCCAGTCGGGGTTAGGAGCAAACATTTTTAACATCCTTCTCAGGTGCCTGAGTAGAAAAAAAACGATTAACGGTTCTGAAATATCTATGTGCAAGGTTGCTTATGTTTAAGTAATTGATTTCAGGGACACACATTACAAGAAACACAAAATAAGTTTGATTTTTCAAAACTTACTTTTAGTCAGCTAATCTTTTCTCGCCTGATACATTTTTTGAGATAGGTGTATTTTGTGTTACCAACATTATTAAAGGGCCCAGCTTTGGTTGTGTCACTCACTTGTACTTTTGCACCTAATTCAACGAGGCTCGTTTACTTTTTCCGTTAGCAGGTTTCTTCAAAGCCAAATGGTTAAACGGGTAAATGAATAATAAATTCGGCACCCTCTCCTTCCCTGTTTTCTACATTTATTTTACCACCATGTGCCTTGAGAATATCGTAGCTCATTGATAATCCCAACCCTGTTCCTTGTCCTGTTGGCTTTGTTGTAAAGAAGGGCTGGTAAATTTTATCCAACACTTTTTGGGGAATGCCCATACCGTTATCCTTTACCCGGATGGATATATGGTTGTTTTCCTTTTTTGTAGTTACTAAAACGGTTGGCTCGTAACCTTCGGGTTGAACCCTTGTTTTCTCTGCAACCGAATAAAAAGCGTTTGTATATAAGTTGAGCAACACTCTTTCAATATCCTGCGGAGCAACCTCTATATTGCCAATACTCTCATCTAAATTTGTCAAGAAGTTTGCATTGAAGGATTTGTCTTTAGCTCTTAAGCCATGATAACTCAAACGCAGGTATTCATCAGCTAAAGCATTGATGTCTGTTGGTTCTTTTTTGCCTGTGCTGCTACGGCTGTGTTACAACATTCCTTTTACTATCGCATCAGCATGTTTACCATGATGACTTATTTTTTCTTCATTATCACTCAAATCTTTTGCAATTGCCTTTACCTCATCCATTTTCCCATTATTAATTTCATCTGTCATCTCAATGAGTAATTCTTTATTCACTTCCGAAAAATTGTTGACGAAGTTTAATGGGTTTTGAATCTCGTGTGCAATGCCTGCAGTGAGTTCGCCAAGGCTTGCCATCTTTTCGGACTGGATAAGTTGCGATTGGGTTTGCTTTAATTAAGATAATGTACTATTTATTTTCTCTTTTTGTTTCAGTATAAGGCGATTTACTTTCTTCTGTTTTTTATTACTAAGAATAAGAATGAATGCTATCAACAAAAAAACACCCAAACCTGCAAGCAAGAAATAAAGCCTTGCTTGATTTACATAAGCAGTCCTTGCCGTATCAATCTCATACTGGCGTTCTTTTTCATCAAACTCTGTTAGATTATTAAAAGCGTATATTTTATTAAAAGTGATAAGGCTGTCCTGTGCGTCGATTGTTATTTTGTTGTAGTCCCCTTACCCATCTTTAGTCTACACCCATATTTCGCCCCCATGTGCCTTTATAATATCGTAGCTCAACGGTAAGCCCAGCCCTGTGAACCGGCACGTTGGTTCATACGCTTTGCTGACTCCAACGGGTGTTTAAAAACCTGCCGGGTATTGCTGAGACGTGCCAATCGAAAATTTGCTTAGTGAATATGATACATTCAACATGCAATGTTACCCTATGCGAGCATTGAATGATCTTTGCTTCCATTCAATTAAATCAACCAAATTTCTTTTCCTGTTTACTTACTTTGCCGACTTTCGCGGTTCAATTATTTAGTATGAAAAAAATTGCTGTGATTGGTGCAGGCACTATGGGAAATGGTATTGCGCATGTATTTGCACAAAATGGATTCACGATTAAATTGATAGATGTATCACAACAACAATTAGATAAAGCCATAGCAACTATTGGCAAAAACCTGGACCGCCAAATTAGCAAAGGCACTTTAACGGAAGAAACTAAAGCCGAAACACTGAACAATCTATCGACCCTCACATCCATAGCCGAAGGTGTAAAGGATGCTGAACTGGTAGTAGAAGCGGCAACTGAAAACATCGACCTCAAGCTAAAAATATTTCAACAACTGGATGAAGCTGCACCCACTGGTTGCGTACTGGCCTCTAATACTTCTTCCATCTCCATAACAAAAATTGCCGCGGCTACCAAACGACCCGAACTCGTAATCGGTATGCACTTTATGAACCCAGTGCCGGTAATGAAACTGGTAGAGATCATTAATGGTTATGCTACAAAAAAAGAGGTTACGGCTATCATAGTGGAACTAAGTAAAACACTTGGTAAAGTGCCTTGTGTTGTAAACGATTATCCCGGCTTTATTGCCAATCGTATTTTACTGCCAATGATAAACGAAGCCATTTACAGTTTGTTTGAAGGCGTTGCTGGTGTTGAAGAAATTGATACCGTTATGAAGTTGGGCATGGCGCACCCAATGGGTCCTTTGCAGTTGGCTGATTTTATTGGACTGGATGTATGCCTGAGCATTTTGCATGTTTTGCACAATGGCTTTGGCAATCCGAAATATGCGGCGTGCCCGTTGCTGGCTAACATGGTAACCGCAGGTTATCTCGGCGTAAAAACCGGGGAAGGATTTTATAAATACACGGTGGGCAGTAAGGACCTGGTTGTAAGCAGCCGGTTTAATTGTTAGTTTGGGTGAACCACAAAGGCGCCAGGGCGTAAAGTTTCACGAAGCCTTTGTGCTGCTTTGTGTTCTTTGTGGCTTCGTGGTTTCAGTTGTCAAAAGATGGGGAGATGTTGTTTAATTGCGGAGGTAAATACGTTATGAAACCTTTTTCACCTCCACCAACCGGAGATCCTTTAATTTATCAAGAAACTGGTCGAGATATTCTTTGGGAACCGAAATATGCATCGAGCAAAATAACTGTACTTCACTATTTACGATCTCGCATTTGGTACGTTTTGCAATTTGCATCACCTCATTCATCAACGTATAATCAAACGATAAATGATAGGTAACCACTATGGGTTTTTGAATATTCGGTGTAAGCTGCAAAGCCATTGCCGTTGCCGACTTATATGCGTTGATGAGACTAGGAACACCTAACAATGTGCCTCCAAAATATCGTAAAACTATTACGGCAACATTGGTTAATTGCCTGCTGTCTATTTGACCGAGTATTGGCTTACCTGCCGATCCCGCCGGCTCCCCATCATCGCTCACTCTAAAATTGTTGCCGTCGGTACCTATGCGGTAAGCAAAGCAATGATGCTCAGCTTTTACATGTTCTTTCTTCAACGCCTGTATATGCTTTTTGAAGTCGTCCTTGCTTTCCATATAAAAGGCATATGCTAAAAACCGACTACCGCGATCTTTAACTTCTGCGAAGGAGCTACGTTCAATGGTATTATAACGTTGAGGTTCGGGTATCAATGTTATGGTATGATGTGCTTGTAATAATGAATGGTATCTGTAAAAATTGAATCTTTTTTTGCGAGTTGATGCTGACTTAAAACCGGTGAGGATAACCCCTCACCGATCATCAGGGCAGAATTGGTAAGCACCCTTGCTTCATCCCAGGTTTCTTCGTTAATGAATGATTGAAGCAGTTGCGCGCCACCTTCTACTATCACACTTTGAATATTGAGTTGAAAACAGGCATCCATCATTTGTTGCACAATACTTAGTTCGTTTATAAGCTGGTAATAAAAAATATTATCGGCATCTTCATGTTTTAGTTTATTAAAAATGATCGTTCGGTGCGACCGATCGTATAGGTTTAACGATGGAGGAAGGCGCAGGTTGGCATCCAATACCAAACGCACCGGGTTTTCACCTTTCCATTTTCGCGTGGTTAGCGATGGGTTATCGAACAAGGCAGTATTCGTTCCTACCATAATTGCAGCTTCTTCGCCACGCCATTTATGTACCAGCCGGTTGGTAAATTCGTTGGTGATGAATACGGGTGCCCGACTCTTACCAGCAATTTTTTGATCGGCGCTTTGCGCCCATTTCAAAATAATATAAGGGCGTTGCTGTTGATGAAAAGTAAAAAATCGCCTGTTTAATTCGATACATTGTTTTTCCAATACCGGTTGCATTACTTCAACTCCGGCGTTTACCAATTTGTCTATTCCCATCCCATCCACTTCTTTAAATGGATCGCTGCAACCAATTACTACCTTAGGTATTTTGTTTTTAATGATCAGGTCTGCACATGGTGGCGTTTTTCCATAGTGTGCGCAGGGTTCAAGCGATACATATAAAGTGGAGGCAGCGATCAAAGGCTGGTCGTGTTCACTCACACTGTTTAGGCAATTAACTTCAGCATGAGCCTCGCCATATCTTTGGTGGTAACCTTCGCCAATGATCCTTTCATTATGCACTAAAACGGCCCCAACCATCGGGTTGGGCGTTACATAGCCGGCACCAGAAATGGCGAGGGTGATGCATCGGTTCATATATAATTCATGGTTGGTCATTAGATCAGTGGTCAATGGGTTATTGCCGAATAGCAATTGTTTTTATTGCTGTGCCAATAATTTATAGCCTTCATCAATGCTCGGAACACCAACCACTATTACTTGAAACTTATCACTAATACCCTTAGACCCGCTTCAAAAGTAACTTAAAAACAGTAGCATTGCACCATGACCATTCACCAGGCATACCAACAGTTACTTGCACAGTTGTATGCAATGTACGAACATCGCGAAGCTGCTAATATTGGTAACTGGGTGATAGAACATGTAACCGGTCAAACAAAAATTGAGCGTATAGTTTACAAAGATCTTCCGGTGAGTAACGAGCAGTTGTTTCTTCTTCAACGAATAACAAACGAACTGCTGGAACATAAGCCCGTTCAATATGTTTTGAACGAAGCATGGTTTGCGGGAATGAAATTTTATGTTGATGAAAATGTACTGATACCCCGGCCCGAAACGGAAGAACTGGTTCAATGGATGGTGGAAGAGAATGCAAAAGCCAGAAGTCAAAGGTCAAATAATATAGAACATTCAACATTCAACATAATAGATATTGGTACAGGCAGTGGCTGTATACCAATTGCGTTGAAAAAAAATCTACCCGATGCAAATGTTTCAGCAGTAGATGTATCTGTTGGTGCACTAATGGTTGCCAAACAAAATGCCGGAGCGCAACATACTGCTATCCATTTTATGCAGCTTGACTTTTTGGATGAAACCCAATGGGTGTTGTTAAACCATTATGATATTGTTGTAAGCAACCCACCTTATATAAAGCAAAGTGAGGATAATATAATGAGTAAAAATGTTTTGAAGTATGAGCCGCGCAATGCTTTGTTTGTTCCCGATGAAGATGCGCTGGTGTTTTATAAAGCACTAGCCAAATTTGGATCGCAACACCTGGTAGCTGGGGGAAGTATATACATGGAAATAAATGAAGCGCTCGGGAAAAATGTAACGGAACTTTTTACGTTAGAAGGTTACTCGAATGTAACCTTACGAAAAGACATGCAGGGAAAAGATAGGATGGTGAAAGCAAACTGGAACGACGCTACATATGGGTTGTAACAATTGCTTCGATCTCACATTGTGAACTCCAATAGCCTTTATACTTCGCTTGCTTTAGCCCAAATAATCTGTTTGGCTAAAGCCGTTTCTTTTTTGCCATTTCGTCCACGGCTTGAAAGCCGTGGCAATTATATGGCAGCAGCAAACCCTGTTAAAAAAAAGATTTACCTGGCTCCATTATTATCAACAGCCATCACAGGCGTAGCGCCTAATTTTTTAATAATCTGCATTACTTTAATAGCAGTGCCGAGGTGGGCGGTACTGTCGCCATTGATAACCACTGATGCTTTTTCGGTTTCTTTAGCGAGGTATATTTTCAACTCTATCTCTAACTGATCTATTGCTACTTTGCGCTGACCGAGATATAGATTCTGGTCTTTATCTACAGTAACTACCACGGTTTGTTTTGACTTGGTATCGCTTTTTGCCTTGGGGTTGGAAACTTTGATGACGTTGGGATTGGCTAAGGTTGATACAATAAGGAAGAACAATAACAGGATGAACAATATATCGTTCAAA
>JANPIA010000027.1:0-26826 GCA_031424735.1 Segetibacter sp. | reverse complement strand
CTTAAGTATTCTTCGTGACAAGCTGGAGACGGCTTTGTTAAGAATTGAAGAAGCATATGTAAATGGAAACCGCCAGTCACGACTGCCACATGTAACCAACATCTCTTTCAAACATGTAGAAGGTGAAGGATTACTTATGGGCTTCAATAAAAATATTGCCCTTAGTTCAGGGTCGGCATGTACCTCTGCATCTTTAGAGCCGAGCTATGTGCTTAAAGCACTTGGTTTGGGAGATGATCTTGCGCACAGTTCCTTACGCTTTGGACTTGGTCGTTTTACTACAGAAGAACAAATTGATTATACCATAGAACAGGTAAGTAACACCGTACTTAAGCTACGGGAAATGAGCCCGCTGTGGGAAATGTATAAAGAAGGTATAGACCTGACACCTATTGAATGGGCACACCATTAACAATGTGCTAATTTAAATGCCGGTTGGTTTTGCCATGTTGTTTTGGTTACCAACATTAGTAATTTTGCCAGGCAATTGTTGCGTCGCACACTGCAGCAGCAACAACTGCCTCAACATTTTTTAAAACGAATAAATTATAACTATATGGCTTACTCAGAAAAAGTGATCGACCATTACCAAAACCCTAAAAATGTAGGTACCCTTGATAAAGCCTCCAAAAGCGTAGGTACTGGCCTGGTGGGTGCACCAGAATGTGGTGATGTAATGCGATTGCAAATACAGGTAGACGAAGCAGGTGTTATTTCTGATGCTAAATTCAAAACCTTTGGTTGCGGATCTGCAATTGCCTCATCATCGTTGGCTACAGAATGGCTTAAAGGCAAAACCGTAGACCAGGCTTTGGCAATTGATAATATGGCAATCGTTGAAGAATTGAATTTGCCCCCGGTTAAAATACACTGCTCTGTGTTGGCTGAAGATGCAATTAAGGCAGCCATTAATGACTATCGTCAAAAAAATGGCATGGAGCAAATTAAGTTTGAAGAAAGCTTAGTGCATTAATGGTGCATCAAGTTTAGTTGCATAGTAGTGCTTAAGCTTACTTCGGCCTTACTATTAAAAAAATAATTGTATGATTTACGTAAGTGATAAGGCGGCTGCAAAAGTGCAGAACTTGCGCCATGAAGCTGCGGTTCCCGACCAGGAGTATTTTTTAAGGGTATCCGTAGTAGGCGGTGGCTGTTCAGGACTTAGCTACAAGCTCGATTTTGATAATGAGAAGAAACCTATGGACCAGGAGTTTGAAGACAATGGCGTAAAAGTTGTAACCGACTTGAAAAGCTTTCTGTACCTGGTTAACACTACACTCGATTTTTCTGATGGTTTAAATGGAAAGGGTTTTTATTTTAGTAACCCTAACGCCAGCAGAAGCTGTGGATGCGGAGAAAGCTTCGCCGTATAGGATCATTTAAATAAATTTATCTGCCCCTGCATTTCCTGCAGGGGCATTTTTATTAATACAACAAATGATGTCATAAAAAAACCCTGCAACATGCAGGGCTATAAGGCAGTTGGTTTCGAATGTTAAGCTTGCGCTTATGTTAGTTTGGTAAGGTTAATGAATACAATGTAAGATTTAATTTTTTATGACAGTGATTTGTTCAATATAGCTGCAAAGGAAATGTGCTATAAAATGCTTGGTTTTTAATGATAATGAGGCATTGTTGTGGGTTAAGCTAAAGGTGAACAACGGGATAAAAAATTATTTGCGTTTCAAAAGTCAGGTGATGGATTTTTAAAATGTAGCTTTTAATACTTCCCTTGAAAATATTTATCGGGTAGGGTGGTTTAAAAAGTAATGTTCAAATACAAAAGAGGCAACTCTAATTGCTGATGTACCAATTTGTAATTGATATTATTGAGTGGCAACAAAAAGTAACGCAAAACAACGCTGAGCTTTATGATGAAGGAACTGTTGGCACGCCTGCTAAAAAAAATCAATAGCTCATTCTAAACCTATATTTACCGAGCTTTTATGGAAGGTAAAATTCAGGTTATGGCTCATTAGTAAAGGGTCTGTTTGGGTTTGACTATCTTTAAATTTAAAACGATTTTATATCCACTTAACGATTGCAGGCGTACCTCTGGTAGCGATATGAAGAGAAAACATATTTTGTCTCTGATATTTTTAAGCAGCTTTTTTACCTATTCAGTAGCAAGTGATTCTCTTCCGGTTCACCATCTTGGTCTTGAGCAAGGACTGTCCAATAACGGCGTTACAAGTATTTACCAGGACTATAATGGCTTTATGTGGTTTGGCACTTACGACGGATTAAACCGCTTTGATGGTTACAATTTCAAAACCTTCCGGAATATTATTAATGATAGTACATCGCTCAATGATAACCACGTTGGCATTATAGAAGGCGATAATTATCGTCGGCTTTGGATTGGTTGCGAAAAAGGGCTGAGTATTTACAATCCTGTCAATACAAAATTTTCTACGCCGGTTTTCAAATCGTGGAATGAATCAAAAATCAAAAAACTTACTGACGACGTTCGTGCCTTAAAGAATTTGCCTGATAAAGAAATTGTGTTAGTGGGTACTCAACATCAGGGTCTATTGATTTTTGAAAAAGAAAATAAATGCGGAGTACAAATTCCACTGTTGACCTTAAAAGGCAGAGAAACCAATTACGGTATCACAGCTATTGCCTATAACGCAGCGGATAAAAAAGTATGGGTATTTATAACGGATATAGGCCTTTGCCAATATGATATTGAAAAAAAAATTTTACGGATTGTCAATTCCTCCGTTAAAAAAGGAAATTATCTGAAAGTAGATACCGGGAGTAACTTATGGTTTGGTAGTGATGATGGTCTTTTCCGTTATACATCTGTAACCAATAGTTATTCTCAAAATTTATTGCCCGCATCTTACAAAGTGGTCAATTTATTTGAAGACAAACAAAAAACTTTATGGATTGGTACTGACGGCCATGGTATGTGGCTTATGCCGGCTAATTCTTTTAAGCCTGTTGCTTACAGATACAGTAATGGTGCGTCCATAGTAAACAGCAACGTTGTGTATTCCATATACGAAGATGCTGCGGGTAGCAAATGGATTGGCACTTTGCGAGGTGGTATTAATGTTATTCAACCGGGAGTAAATCATTTTCGTACGATTAAATATGCTTTGCCAGGACAAAATTCATTGGTTGATAATTTCGTTCTTTCTTTCCATGAAGACAATAACAACAATCTATGGATAGGAACTGACGGCGCTGGTTTGCGCTTTTGGAATCGTAAGAACGGAACATTCACAAACTTTATTCAAAGTGCATCAAAGACTTCCATCAGCAGTAATTTTATTACAGATATTCTCCGTGACTCGCAGGGTGATTTATGGGTTACAACCTGGTTTGGTGGCATTAACAGGTTGAAAAAAGGTTCGCAGAGTTTTGAACGCTTTACAATTCAAAACCTTCGTAAAAGAGTAACAGAGAATAATACCTGGATTGTTTACGAAGACATGCAAAAAAGATTGTGGGTAAGCACCACAAACGATGGAAGTTTATACCTGTATAATCGCAGTTTAAACTCTTTTGAAATTTTTGATGATGCGCTGATAAATATCCAGGCGATGGCTGAAGACGGAGAGGGCAAATTATGGGCGGGCAATTATTCTTCACTTACAAAAATTGACTTCGATAACAAAAGGCACCAGGTGTTCAGGCTTGGTTACACTGTTCGCAGTATTTATGAGGATAGAAATAAAAATTTTTGGATTGGTACCGATGGCGGAGGTTTATTATTATTCGATAAAAGAACAGGAAAATATCAGCGTTATACCACTTCAGAAGGTCTTCCCAGTAATACTATTTTACAAATGCTGGAAGACAATAATCACAACTTGTGGTTAAGCACATATAATGGCTTATGTAAGTTTCATACTATTTCTAAAACCTGCAGAAACTATACGCAGTCAGACGGACTGCAAAGCAACCAGTTTAGCTTTAATGCAGCCCTTGCGCTCAAAACAGGTGAGTTTGCGTTTGGAGGTATTAAAGGGTTCAACATCTTCTATCCTGATAGTATATATGAGCAGAAACAAATTCCAAAAACTTTCCTGACCGGATTAAGAATTAATAATACCGGAATTGAAGAAGATGATTCGTATGTAACCGAAAGAGATGTAGAAAAGATTAAAAAAATCACGCTTCCCTATAACGAAGCAATTCTATCTATTGATTTTGTTGCGTTGGAATATAATGGCGCTGACAAAATTGAATATTCTTATAAGCTTCAAGGGTGGGACAAAGGCTGGAATAATGTAAACACAACCCGTACGGCTAACTATTCAAGGTTAGAAGAAGGGACCTATGCGTTTACACTAAAGGTGACAAATGCATCAGGTATTTGGGGCGGTGAAACCAAGCTCTTAACCATCACTGTGTTGCCGCCGTGGTATCGAACATGGTTGGCGTATGTATTGTATGTTTTGGCTGCTGCATCACTCATTTACTTCTACATAAAGTATAAAACACGGCAAACAAAACTGAAATACGAAGTGAAGTTGGCTCACCTTGAAGCCGAAAAGGAAAAAGAGCTAAACGAGAAAAAGCTTTCATTCTTTACTGATGTATCGCATGAATTTAGAACGCCGCTAACGCTTATTATTAACCCATTAAAGGATCACCTTAATAATCCAGAGCATACACAAGACAAAAAAGACCTGAATATTGTATACCGCAATGCCAGGCGTTTGCTTAGCCTTGTTGACCAGCTTTTACTTTTCCAAAAGGCCGAAACAGAAAGAGATGCATTAACCATTACAAAAATTAATTTCTATAATTTATGTAAGGATGTTTTTTCAAACTTTGTTTTAGGCGCTAAAAACAAAAAGATTGATTACAGGTTTGTGGCAGATAATGAAAGCCTGGAATTATATGGCGATAAAGAGAAGATGGAAATCATTCTTTACAATCTTCTGTCAAACGCTTTAAAATATACTCCCGAAAGCGGACAAATTATTTTCAATCTTACTGAGGAACATAATAACGTTCAGGTGGCAGTGAGTGATAGCGGTACCGGCATTCCTGACGAAATTGGTAATCATTTATTCGAACGATTCTATCAGGTGCAGCATTCAAAAAATCAATCAAGGCCTGGCTTTGGCATTGGTTTATATCTTGTGAAGCACTTTACGGAGAAGCATAAAGGCAATGTTTCATTCCAAAGCGAACCGGGAAAGGGAACAACGTTTTATTTGACATTTCAAAAAGGCACTACGCATTTAAAAGGTGAAATAATTTACGATGCAATGCCTCAACACCCCGCGTTATCGGCTGAGCTTACAGATAACGATGATGATGTAACGGTACAGCCAATCAAAACTGATTTAGAGGAACTAATCGGAACGCAGAAAATCATGTTGGTGATTGAAGATGAAGTGGCTATTCGCAAATACGTCAGCAGCATTTTTATGGAATGGTTTGTTATATATGAGGCTGGCAGTGGCGAGGAAGGATTGCAAATGGCAAAACAACATTTGCCGGATATTATTATTAGTGACGTGATGATGCAAAATGGAACTGGTCTGGAATTATGCAATCGAATAAAAGGTGACTCAACCTTAAGTCATATTCCGGTTGTCCTCTTAACAGCTGTTACCTCGGCAGATATAAAACTGAAAGGAGTGGAGTGTGGCGCCGACGACTATATCACCAAGCCTTTCGAAAAAGAATTATTGGTAGCCCGTGTAAATGCGCTTCTAAAAAATCGCACAGCGCTTCAACAATACTTTTACAATGAGGTAACGCTGCAAAAAAATGATTTGAAAATTTCTGCCGAGTACAAAGAATTCCTTGAAAGATGTATTGCCATTGTGGAAAGTCACTTAGAAGATGACGACTTCAACGTAAAAAAACTGGCTAAGGAAATCGGTATGAGTCATTCAAATCTTTATCGCAAAGTAAAAACTGTTTCTGGGCAGTCCGTCACCGCCTTCATCCGTTTTCTACGCTTAAGAAAATCAGCCGAGCTAATGCTAAAGTCAAATATGAATGTAAATGAGGCGGCTTTCCAGGTAGGTATTAATGATGTAAAATATTTCCGTAAGCAGTTTCAAAAGCTATTTAATATGAATCCTTCCGACTATATAAAAAAGTACAGGCAAGGTTTCTCTGAACAATTTTCGATTCACCAAAAGATTATCCGCTAAGGTGATTAGGCACACTTTCTAATATGTACAATTGGCCCTCAACGTCTTTTTCGCTTTAGAAGTTTATTAAAATGGCGAAATTGACCCCCATTTTTCTCAAATTGCCCCCCTTACGCTTCGTATCCGACTATCTACCTTGCTATTCATTTAACGATGCACTATGAACAGCAAGGCTGAAAATATTTTAATAGATAAGGTTGCGATTGAAAGAGATCAGATAGCATACAAGCATATCTTTCTCACTTATTACCAAAGCCTCACCCGCTTTGCAATTGGCTTTGTAAAAACCAGGGAAGCCGCTGAAGAAGTAGTTTCGGATGTGATGCTAAAAGTGTGGGCACTAAATGAAAAGTTTGCCGGTGTAGTCAACCTCCCGGTTTATTTATACGCGGCCACCCGCAACAGGTCGCTCAACTATCTCAGGGATAATCAAAAGAACAGGTTTAAATCAATAGAAGAAGCTGAAGAAATTTATGGCTTTGAATTTGGCACCCCAGAAAAATTAGCGATAGAGCATGAATGGTCTGAAGCCATGCATCGGGCAATCACCAGCCTCCCCCCAAAATGCAGAATGGTTTATAAGCTGGTAAGAGAAGATGGCTTCACTTATAAAGAAGTGGCAGCGATTGTAGGTATATCTGAAAACACTGTTGACCGGCATTTGAACAACGCGTTGCATAAACTGGTGAAAGCACTGAAAGTATTCGCAGTTGTTTAAATTATTTTGCAACCAATGGGGATAGTGTTGAGAAAGCGGGTCTTCCATAAAAACGGATCAGGTAACGTAATGGAAAGATTCATTCATCTAATAAAAAAAGATTTGCTTGGAGAAGCAACCCCGGTGGAAAAGCACGAGCTAAATCAACTTCTTCAGTACGATGAAGAATGGCTGAAAGTTTTTAACAGCCTTTTTAAAAAATGGCCACATGTAAGCGATAAAGATTTTAGGGATGCAGAATTAGCTTACAATAAACATTACAGGAGAATAAAAGAATAGGAAGACTTCCAAAAAATAATATTGATTTTTTGAAACAGGATAGAAAAAACAACTTGCTGCATGATTAAACTTATTGATTTATTAAGCAATCCTTTTGTATTTGTAACCCCTTTATTAAGGGTTTTTCAAATACATTTTCTTTTTCAAAAAAAGATACCACTAACCTTTACGAAATCACCTCTGCCAATTTTACCCGCACTTATTTTTTAAAGTTATTTGATTGCTCATTCATATAATTAACCAATGCGTATAAAACTGATTGCTACCCACCTTGTTCTAACCGGCCTAGTTTTGGCCTCAGCATTCAATGCGAAGGCTCAGGATGTAAAAATGGATACCGCACTTATTAATTTTACCACTTCTAAAACAGCGGAGCTCATTTACAAACAAGTGCCTGCGCATCTTACGGCTGCTTCAACAGAAGCGCTTTATTCAAAAGAAATTTTAAGATCACCCGTCACAAGTTTTAAAAGCGCATTAACCGGCCGTATGGCAGGATTGTATACTATTCAAAACTCAGGTCAGCCTGGGGCAGATGGCGTTTCGATTGGCTTGCGTGGACAAGACCCGTTGGTGATGATAGATGGCGTTGTTGCCAATCTTTCCATTTTTAATTTAGAAGATATTGAATCAGTTACCCTGCAAAAAGATGCTTTAAGTTCCGCAATGATGGGTGTTCGTGGCAGCAATGGCGTTCTGTTAATTACCACAAAAAAAGGGAGGGCGCAAAAACAGCAAATTTCTTTTACGGCACAAACGGCCTTTCAAAAATCATTGGGCTTTCCAAAGACGCTGAACGCTTATGATTATGCTACTCTTTTTAATGAAGCATTGACAAACGATGGTTTGCCGCTTCGTTATACACAAGCTGACTTAGATTCTTATCGTACCGGCACAGACCCCTATGGACATCCTAATGTGAACTGGAGAAATGAAGTGCTAAAGCAAAACTCCCGCTTCGACCGATATACCTTGAATACATCGGGCGGCAACCAGTTTGCCCGCTACTTTGTATCGTTGGAACATGTAAACCAAACCGGCTTCTTAATTACTTCGCCCAATAATAAATACAATACCAACAATAATTTTCGCACATACGTTATCCGCACCAATGTTGATATAAACGTCTCTAAAAATTTGACTGGCGGCATCTATCTTTTAGGCCGCATCCTTAATGCTACTGAACCTGGTTCGGGTACCGGCTCTATTCTTTCATCGTTGGTTAACACGCCTAACAATGCTTATCCTGTCTATAATCAAAATGGAAGCTTTGGTGGTAGCACAATTTTTCAAAACAATATTTTGGCGCAAGCCATTGCCAGCGGCTATCGTCAAAACTATAAACGGGATATGCTTGCTAACTTTTATCTAAAACAAAAATTGGATGCAGTAACACCCGGTTTATGGGCCGGTGTTCGTACTGCCTTAAATGCTACGCTTTCCGAAGACATTAATCGTAGTAAAAGTTTTGCAGTATATCAACCTGTAACCGGCGGCAGCACTTTCAACAAGTTTGGTGTTGATGGAACACAGGCAAATGGAAACGGAATTGAATACCAGGGCCGCAGCAGTTATCTTGAACTAAGTGTTGGTTACGATAAACAGCTTTCTAAAAGTCATGGCTTACATAGTTTGGTAATAGCAAATCGTGATAATACTGTTACCAATTCTTTGTTGGGTTATACCATTACCGGTATCTCTGGCCGGGTGGCTTACAATTACAACGAAAAATATGTGGTGGAGGGCGCCTTTGGCTACAATGGTTCTAACCGCTATATTGATAATGGCACTACACGCCGTGGTTTCTTTCCTGCCATTGGCTTGGGGTGGAATATGGAGAAAGAGCACTTTCTCGCTTCGCAAACATGGATTACCCGGTTGAAACTTTATGGCTCGTTTGGCAAAACCGGTAACGACGACCCGGGTTACTTTACTTACATCCAGCGTTATTTCGATGCTCCGAGTCCTTTCTTCGGTACTGGGCCATCAACCGTTACGGCCATCACCGAACAACCATTTGCCAACCCTAACACTACATGGGAAAAAGCAAACAAAGCGAATGTTGGAATTGATGCAGGTTTGTTCCATGACAAATTGAATGTTGTGGTTGAATACTTCAATAATAAATATTACGACCTGCTGCAAATACGTGGCACCAGTACAACTTTAATTGGCAACGATTATCCCCGTGAAAACATTGGCAGCAACAGGTACAGCGGTGTAGAAACAAGATTATCATGGCGTCACAAAACAAAATATGGCTTGCAATATTTTGCTGCTGCTAATCTGAGCTTATTGAAAACAAAAGTGCTTTATGCCGATGAAGTATTTCGTCCGTTTGAATGGATGAAACGCACAGGACAGGCGGTAGGGCAACAATTCGGGTATATCGCCAGCGGTTTGTTTCAATCGCAGGCCGAAGCAAGTAACAGCGCTACTACTGTTGGTTACAATCCACAGGCCGGTGATATTAAATACCGCGACTTGAATAGTGATGGTGTAATTGACCAGTTTGATGTAACACCCATTGGCCGTGCAGGCAAGCCGCTTACTACGTTTGGTTTATCGTTTGGCGCAGAGTTTAAAGGCTTTGATATAAGTGCGCTTATCCATGGTGTGGCGAACCGTGATGTGTATGTTGGTGGTAATAGTATCTGGGCTTTTCAAACATTGCAGGCAGGTATTTCTTTTGGGCAGGCTTATGAAAATAATTTGAATCGATGGACGCCTTCAACCGGTGCTTCTGCAACATACCCACGCTTAAGCGTTGGCGGTAATCCTAACAACCAGGTGCAATCATCTTTTTGGCTGCGAAACGGCGATTATATAAGATTGAAACAAGTAGAAATTGGCTACGCGATCCCTCAAAAATTGATTGGGCGTGTGAGATTGCAGGGTGTTAGAATATTTGCAAGAGGCTTTAATCTTTTTACCAAAGCTTCTGATGAATTAGATGACCGCGACCCTGAAATTATTTCAGCTTTTAGCTACCCCATGCAACGGCTGTTCAACTTCGGCTTCACTATAAAACTCTAATAAAGCTGTATGAAAAATAAGAACATTTTCTTCGGATTGAGCTGTGCCGGTGTGATGCTGGTGATGCTCTTTTCTACATCATGCAAAAAAATAGAAACAGAACCAAGAGATTGGTTTGGTGAGGATGTGGTGTTTGACACGCTTGACCGCCTTGGTACTGTGGCTTCTTTTAATTTGAATGATTTATACAACTACATTCCAGGTGGTTTTACCCGCATTGGTGGCGATTTTTTAGATGCCGCTTCCGGCGATGCCATTCCCAGTAGATTAAACACTTTAGTTGAATATTATACGAATCGGCGTGTGAGTGTGTTAAGCAACCCCGATGCATATTGGGCCAATAGTTATTATGCCATTAGACGTGCAAATATTTTTATGCAAAACATTGGCAAGGTACCTGTTGTATTAACTGATAGTGCAACAACAGCGCAGGCAAGATTAACTCGCCAATATATGCGCAATGAGGCGCGGTTTATTCGTGCCTTTTCGTATTGGGAATTGTTGAAACGGTATGGGGGTGTGCCTCTGATCGGCAACCGCATTTTTACACTGGATGATAACCTGCAGATACCCCGCAACTCGTTTGCAGAATGTGTTGACTACATAGTAAACGAATGCAACATTATTAAGGATAGCCTGCGCAGAGAAGTAATTGCGGATGGCGATTGGGGACGAATTCCGAGAGGCGCTGCCATTGCTTTGAAATGTCGTGTGCTATTATATGCAGCAAGTCCGCTGTTTAATGGTGGCGGTTTTGAAACCGATGCAACAAAGAAAGCATTAACCGGTTATCCAATGGCTGATCCATCACGTTGGCAAGCGGTAATTGCAGCTGCTGAAGAGCTGCGTGCATTAACACCTTCTTATTATGCTTTGCTATCAACAGGCACACCGAATGGTTTTGCTGCAACTTTCACTACAAAAAAAAATACGGATATTATTTTAGCTAAACAAAGCGGCAACAGTACTAATCTTGAAAATTCGCAGGCGCCAATCGGTTATAACAATACAGTTACAAGCCAGGGCTTAACCAGTCCTACCCAAAATTTTGTAGATGCTTTCCCCATGTTGAATGGGCAACAACCGTTTAATCCTGATGGTTCTGTAAACACGGCTTCCGGGTATAATCCTGCTGCGCCATACTTCAATCGTGACCCACGTTTTGCAGTAACGGTTTTTCATGATAGTCTTACCTGGTTAAGCCGTCGTGTGGAAACATTTGATGGTGGCCTGGATAAGCCTAACTCGGCATCAACTACTATTCAAACCCGTACAGGTTATTATCTCCGCAAGTTCCTCGGCAACTTTACTGCAGGCACTACATATACCAATCAAAGCCACAACTTTCCCATCTTTCGTTTTGCAGAAATTCTGTTGAGTTATGCCGAAGCATTGAATGAAGTAGGTCGTACGGAAGATGCAGTGAACCAAATAAAAATGATACGTGCAAGAGCCGGGATACAAGCCGGGACAAATACACGGTATGGCATTAAGGTGGGCATAACCCAGGCTGAAATGCGAACACTGGTACAGAACGAACGCCGCATTGAGCTGGCTTTTGAAGAACATCGTTTTTGGGATGTACGCCGTTGGAAGACAGCACCTATAGAATTAAGTGGGGCCTTGTTTGGAATGCGCATAACAAAAACACCAACCAATGGCCGCACTTATACAAAAGAGCAAGTGGCAACCATACAATGGGAAAACAAATTGTATCACATGCCTATACCTTATGATGAAATGGTGAAGAATCTTGCTTTGATTCAAAATGATGGATGGTGATAGGGGGTAGATTTATGCTATGCATAGAATTTTTTCAAAATAGAATCAGGCGTTTTAAAAAGGAAAGATGTATAGTGGGAGCCCACGCATTATTGACTGGGTATTGCTCATTTATTAAATTGATAACAATGAAAAAATTGATTACACTACTGCTCATTCAACTCGCAGTGTTGGTTCAGTTGAAAGCACAAGAGAGAAACGTATCCGGTCAAATTTTTGACAGCACGGGTAGCCCGGTGGTGGGTGCATCCATTGTGGAGAAAGGCGTACAGGCCAACGGTACTTCCAGCAACGCAAGCGGACGTTTTGCACTTACGCTCCGTGGTAATTCCAATATAATTATTGTTAGCAATGTTGGCTTTCAACAGCAGGAAATAAATGTTGCCACTAATCGTAATCCAACTGTGGCGCTTGTTGCGGATAGCCGTGGCGGGGGATTGGATGATGTGGTAGTTGTAGGCTTTGCGCGTCAAAAAAAAGTAACACTAACAGGTGCAGTAAGTACGGTTAGCGGTGCAGAACTGCGTGAAAATCCAACAGCCTCTCTACAAAATACTTTAGCAGGACGCCTACCTGGTTTCTTTTCTGTGCAGCCAAGCGGCCGACCCGGTGCCGATGGTGCACAATTTTTTATTCGTGGACAAAGTTCTTATAATACCGGCTCTAATTCCCCGTTGATTATTGTTGACGACATTGAATACACTTATGAACAGTTTGCTCGTCTCGATCCTAACGAAATTGAATCGCTAAGCATTTTAAAAGATGCATCTACTACGGCTATTTACGGTGTAAAAGGAGCGAATGGAGTTGTTGTTATTTCAACCCGCAGGGGCAAATTAGGCCCACCAAAAATAGCCGCCCGTTTAGAAACAGCCATGCAGCAGCCCAGCAGAATTCCTCGTTATCTTGATGCATACGAATCGGTATTGTTATACAACAAAACTCAAATAGATGAGAATATTTTACTTGGGCAACCCCCAAACACCGGCCGTCGTTTTTCCGATGCTGATATTGAATTATACCGCACTGGCGCCGACCCCTACGGACATCCGAATGTAGATTGGTATGAAACCCTTTTTAAAAAATTCAGCAAACAATACCGGGCCAATTTTGACATTAGTGGTGGCACCGAAAAAGTGCGCTATTTTATTTCTCTGGGTGGCCTATGGCAGGATGGTATGGTGAAGAACTTCAGTAGAAGCCAGGATGTTAACGGCAATTATTATCACAACCGATATAACTATCGCAGTAACCTGGATGTGAAGATTACCAGGACCACTGATTTGCGTGTTGATTTATATGGTAACATAGGTGAAGTAAATGTGCCTAATGTGGGCAGCGCCTTCGGTTATAATGATGTGTTTTACGAATACAGTTCTTTTTATTCTTTAGCGCCGTTTTCTTATCAGCCTTACAATCCCGATGGCAGCTTTGGTTACAGCACATGGCAATTAAATGGTGGCTTTAATAATGCTGGTTACAATACCAACAATATTGTTGGACGGCTAACGCATTATGGTTACAACAGAACCTACGAAAACAATATGAACTTCATTACATCTGCCAATCAAAAGCTTGACATGATAACGAAAGGATTATCATTCAAAGGAACAGTGGCTTATATCAGCAACTACTTCTATACACGCAGTATGACCCGTGACCAGTTTCCTTCTTTCATTGCAAGTTTTGATTCGGCTACTAATGTTTATAAATACACTCCGAGAGACCCCAACGTATATCGTGTGCGTCGCTTTTTTAGTGGATATGGCGCTGGCTTTACCTTTCGTGACCTCAACGTTCAGGCCATACTAAACTATACCCGCACTTTTGGAGCACATCATTTTTACGGTCTTGCACTGTTAAGCCAAAAAACAACATGGCGGCAAAGCGGCAACTCAGTTTATAATTTCATTCCTGAAAAATTTCGTGGCATTACCGGACGTATTGGCTACAATTTCCGGGAGAAATATTTAGTTGAGTTTAATGCGGCCCGCAATGGTTCCGATCGTTTTTCGGAAAACAACAGGTTTGGTTTCTTTCCTGCCGGTTCCGTGGGTTGGAACATTCATAAAGAAGGATTTATGAATAATGTTTCAATCGTTACCAACCTAAAGCTGAGAGCTTCTTACGGGTTAGTAGGCAATGACAAAATCGGCTCTGATTTTACATACTACTATCTGCCGGTTTGGACTACAGGTTCAGGCAATATTAACCTGGGCCAAAACAGTAACACCTTCAACGGCATTCGTGAAGGAACATTAGGCAATGATGTGGTAAGCTGGGAAAAAGAAAAAAAGCTTGACATTGGTCTTGACTTCGGTTTCTTGAAGGGTAAACTTACCGGCTCCTTTGACTATTTTAAAAATCAACGATACGATATTCTTACAAGGAGAGGAACAGTGTCCGCTGTATTTGGCCAGGTGCTTCCACCGGTAAACCTTGGCATTGTTGATAACGAAGGCTATGAATTTGAAATCAATTATAATGGCCATGTTGGTAAAGACCTTAACTACCGTATAAAGGGAACATATTCAGTTGCAAAAAATAAAATAGTGTTCCAGGATGAACCAACGTATGCCAATGCCTACCAGGGCTTCACCGGAAATAGCATCGGGCAGCAAAGAGTTTATCGCTGGATTGGCTTTTATAAAGACAGTGCAGAAATTGCCAAAAGCCCTGTGCCATCAGTAAAACCCTACCCCGGCGATTTAAAGTATGCCGACTTAAATGGCGATGGCAAAATTGATGGGTTCGACCAGGAAGTAACCGGCTATTCTAATGTGCCAAATACCACTTATGGCTTTCAATTTAATGTGAGCTACAAAGGGCTTAGCATAGGCGCATTTTTCCAGGGCGCTATGAATTTTAATGTAAGAGCGGTGGCTGAGGCTATTCGTCCTTTCTCAGCCAATCTGCAGAATGTTCATACGCAGGCATGGACACCGGAGTTAGGCGATAATGCTAAATTTCCACGGCTGTATATCTCCAGGCCAAGCGCTTCCGATGCGCAGCAATATCCATCTACATTTTTCTTTATTTCCGGCAACTACCTGCGTTTAAAAACCGCTGAACTGGCATATACACTTCCGGTAAAATTCACAAAACATCTTGGCCTGGAAGCGGTGCGTTTTTACATGAACGGATACAATCTGCTTACATGGTCGGCTATTGATAAGCTGTATGAGTTTGATCCCGAGATAAGCACAAACAGCGATAGAACAATTTATCCGCCGCAGCGTACCATCAACTTCGGCACAAGTATTACTTTCTAATCAGCATCAATCTGAATAAAATGAAAAAAATTTTTCTTTTCCTTTTTGTTATAACAAGTTTTATCGCTTGTAAAAAATCGGACAGCTTTTTAGATGGCCAGGCAATTACATTAAGCGAAGACCAGGTCTTTTCTGACAGTGCCCGCACAAACGATTTTCTTAACTCTATTTATGCGGATGTTGGTTTCAGCTTTGCCAAAGGAAGATGGAACTCACATGGCAATACAGAGATAGCCACTGATGATGCCGAATATACTTTATCGGGTGTGGCGCAGGCGGCAGTAATTTTATACAATGGCAGCATATCGCCAACGGCTTATGAATCTGGCAACAATGCATTGCTTGATTTTTTTAATATCCCCTACACAAACATTCGTCGTGTAAATCTTTATTTATCGAAGGTGGCAGGTTCGCCATTGCCGGATGCATTGAAATCAAGAACAAGAGGCGAGGCGATGTTTCTGCGTGCATGGTATTATACGCAGTTATTAATAACATATGGCTCGGTGCCAAACGTTGGTGATAATGTTTATGGTAAGGACGATTTGATTAACCTGCCACGCCAAAATTTTGCGGAGTTCATTGCTTACCTGTCAAAACAATTAGATGATGCAGCGGACTTATTGCCCGATGCTTATACCTTGCCTAACGAATATGGCCGTGTAACCAAAGGTGCATGTAGAGCTTTAAAATCAAGAGTGCTATTGTATGCAGCAAGTCCATTGTTTAATGGTGGCTCTATTGCTACGGATGCTGCGCGGAAAGAAGTAACAGGTTACACATCTTATAATGTTAGCCATTGGCAGGCAGCCGCTAACGCAGCCAATGCAGTCATCACTTCAGGAACATATCAGTTGCAATCAGAAAATAACATTAAACCGGGTTTTGGTTTTTACAATGTGTTTTTGCAGCGGGTAAATACAGAATACATTTTTGCACTGTACCGTGCGCCCAATCGTGATTTTGAAGGCTATTATAATCCGGTAACAAGAGGCGGCTCTTCTACACGTTCAATACCTACGCAGAACCTGGTAGATGCGTTTCCAATGAAGAATGGAATGCAGCCATTTAATCCGGATGGTAGCGTTAATACGGCATCGGGATACAGTGATTTGGCGCCGTATGTAAACCGTGAACCTCGTTTTTATTATTCCATCATTTTTAATGGTTCAAACTATTTTAATAACACAGGAGGTATTTCGCCGGTATGGACATTTTTAAATGGGACAGGCACCATTCCTGCTCCCACACAAACAACAGATGCCTTTAATGCTGGTACGCCTACGGGCTATTTCAGCCGCAAAATGTGCGATTCAAACATCAGCGCCAACAGTGGGGCCAATACAAACCGTGCATGGCCTTTAATGCGCTATGCAGAAATCTTACTCAACTATGCAGAGGCGATTAACGAAACCGGTCAAACTGCAATGGCATATTCTAAGTTGATTGAATTACGGATGCGTGCAGGCATTGAACCCGGCACTAATAATTTATATGGTATGAAGGCGAATATGACGATGGATGAAATGCGTGAATTTATTCGCAACGAACGACGCATTGAATTAGCATTTGAAGACCACCGCTGGCATGATATACGAAGATGGAAAATTGCGATGGTGACCAACAACCAGTTTAATAAAGTGATGCGGATTGTGAAAAACTCAAACGGCACATTTACTTACAACCGTCAGGAGAGCATCCGCCGGCACAACTTTCGTCCGGAGATGTATTTAATGCCGATACCAAATTCAGAAATAAATAAAATGCCACTGATGTTGCAGAACCCGGGTTGGTAGTGTAAAAAACAAGCAAATATCTTATTCTATTATTAAAAATCACCGATACATAAAATGGCTGCTGCTGAGCTGTCTTTTGACACAGGCAGCCTGCTTTGCGCAAAAGCAAAACATCTCTATCAGTAATGTTGACAGCGGCTGGGCAAATAATTCAGTGAATACAGTGGTGTTCAGAAAAAACTCTTTGGTAACATATAAGGACACACAGTTTATTTCTTACTACGATAAAGACAGGTACATGATGCTGGGTAAACGAAAATCAGGAACTGACAAATGGGAGTTGAAAAGAACACCTTACCAGGGCAACGCCGCCGATGCACACAACACCATAAGCATGATGGTTGATGGCGCAGGTTATTTACACCTTGCGTGGGACCATCATAACAATCCGCTTCGTTATTGCAAAAGCATCAGCCCCGGTTCATTGGAGTTAACCGAAAAAATGTCAATGACAGGAAGCGTAGAAAACCGTGTTAGCTATCCTGAATTTTATAAGATGCCCAACGGTGATTTGTTGTTTTTTTATCGTGATGGAGGGTCGGGCAACGGCAATCTTGTTATCAATAAGTACAACCTCTCAACAAAACAATGGACACAGTTGCAAAGCAATTTAATTGATGGAGAAAGAAAGCGCAATGCATATTGGCAGGCTTATGTAGATGATAATGGCACCATACATATTTCGTGGGTATGGCGGGAAAGCCCTGATGTGGCGAGCAATCATGATTTATGTTATGCCCGGTCAAAAGATGGGGGTGTAACATGGGAGAAGACAACAGGTGAACAGTATGTTTTGCCTATTACGGCAAGTACTGCGGAGTATGCAATAAAAATTCCGCAGAATAGTGAATTGATTAATCAGACCTCCATGAATGCAGATGAAAAAGGGAACCCTTTTATTGCCACCTATTGGAGAGAACAAAATAGCGCTATACCGCAATACCATATTATTTATCATAGTGGTAAAAAATGGGAAACGCTTGAACTAAATTTCCGGAAAAGCGCTTTTAGTTTGAGTGGAACAGGTTCAAAAAGAATTCCGATAGCGAGACCACAAATAATGGTAAAAGGAAGTGGTGATAAAGCTTCTGTACTTCTGTTATTCAGAGATGAAGAAAGAGGAAGCAAAGTGTCGGCGCTTACAATTTCTAAAATAAAAAAACGGAAATGGAGTGTTGTTGATTTAACAACAACTTCTGTTGGTTCATGGGAACCAGGCTACGATACTGAGTTGTGGAGAACAAAAAAACTTTTGAATGTTTTTATTCAAAAAGTAGAACAGGTAGATGCAGAAGGAGTGGCTAACGTTCCACCACAGATGGTGCAGGTATTGGAATGGAAACCCGGTTTTAATTAATGCACAAAAGAATGACCATAAAGAAAAATAGCAACTTCGTTTTAGTATTAGCCTGCATTTTTTTTGGCGCTTGTTCATCGCAAAAACAAACACAGCAAACACTAAGCATAACAAAAGGAGAAGTGCTTCAAATTGTTCATAAGGTCAATAGCTATTGGCAAACGCAAAACCCGCCAAACAAAAGAGCTTTCTGGGATGAAGCAGCCTATCACACCGGCAATATGGAAGCGTACTTTTTGACAAAGAACGAAGCGTATAAAAAGTATTCAACGCAATGGGCAGAGCATAACCAATGGATGGGAGCGAAGTCGAACAACAAAGCTGAGTGGAAATTTAATTATGGCGAGAAAGACGATTATGTTTTGTTTGGCGACTGGCAAATTTGTTTTCAGACTTACATTGACTTATACAATATCGATAAAGATGAAAAGAAAATTGCCCGTGCAAAAGAAGTGATGGATTATCAAATAAGCACTTCGGAAAATAAATATTGGTGGTGGGCCGATGGACTTTATATGGTGATGCCTGTGATGACCAAGTTGTATAAAGTAACCGGCAAACAATTGTATTTAGATAAGTTGTACCAATACCTAAGCTATGCCAATAGCATCATGTATGATAACGAGGTTGGACTGTATTACCGCGATGTGAAATATGTTTATCCCAAACACAAATCCGCAAATGGAAAAAAAGATTTTTGGGCAAGAGGTGATGGATGGGTATTTGCAGGTTTGGCAAAAGTGTTAAGCGATTTACCAAAGAATGATGCACATCGTGATGAATACATCGCTAAGTTTAAGGGAATGGCAAAAGGAATTAAAGCATCGCAGCAGGTAGAAGGCTATTGGACAAGGAGCATGTTGGACCCAATGCATGCTCCGGGACCGGAAACAAGCGGCACAGCCTTTTTTACTTATGGAATGTTATGGGGCATTAACAATGGTTATCTAAACAGAAAAGAATACATGCCTGTTGCAAAAAAAAGCTGGGATTATTTAACCAAAACAGCACTGCAGCCTGATGGAAGAATTGGATATGTACAGCCAATAGGAGAGCGTGCAATTCCGGGTCAGGTGGTTGATAAAAATTCCACTGCGAATTTTGGCGTGGGTGCTTTTTTATTAGCTGCTTGTGAAATGTACCGGTATCTTGATAAGCAATAACTGGTTAAAGCTTGTATAAGGTTTTATGTAACCAGCTTAAGTGCTGCCATGAAGCTCCGGTTGCGTCGCACTCTTGTGCAATTTTTTCCATGCCAAACAATAAAATTAATGAATTGATTTGCCTTGTGGAACACCATACTTAGAAGGTCAGTAGTTTCCAGGGATTAGCTTTTCATAGAGCAAGCATTTGTTGGTCCCCTGTTTCTACTGGGGACATTGATAAGGAAGCTTTGTTTTTTGAACTGGTTGAGCAATGAAATTCACAGAGAAATATTTTATAATTCTGCGATTGCCATGTCGCTGTGGTTTAAAATAAAGGTGAATTAAGTACCTGCAGGTACAAGTGAGTGACACAAACGGAGCTGCATAAAGAACTGATGCCGGCTACCAAAAAATTATTATTAAGCATCAAAATATTTTAATGAAGACAACGGCATTCATCCTTTTTTCGGTGGTTCTCCTGTTGTTAAATAATCGGGTTACTAATGCTCAACAGGGCAGTTTTATTGCTGGTAGTAAAGCGTTTTTACTGAATGGAAAACCTTTTGTTATTCGTGCTGCCGAACTGCATTATCCACGGATACCAAAAGAATATTGGGAGCATCGTATTAAAATGTGTAAGGCGATGGGCATGAACACCGTTTGTATTTACCTGTTCTGGAACCTGCACGAACAAAAGCAAAACGAATTTGATTTCACCGGGCAAAATAACGTTGCTGAATTTGTAAGGCTTGTTCAAAAAAATGGAATGTATTGCATTGTTCGTCCGGGTCCTTATGTATGTGCTGAATGGGAGATGGGAGGACTGCCCTGGTGGATATTAAAGAAAAAAGACATCAAGCTGCGTGATGTGAATGATAAATTTTTTATGGAACGCACCGCTATGTTTTTTAAAGAAGCAGCAAAACAATTAGCCCCTTTGCAAATACAAAATGGGGGCAACATTCTCATGGTGCAAGTGGAAAATGAATATGCGACGTATGGCAGCGACCAAAAATATATGGAAGCCATTCGGGATAATGTAAGAGCAGCGGGCTTCGATAAAGTGCAACTGTTTCGTTGCGATTGGTCTTCGAACTTTAATAAATATAAATTGGACGGCGTTGCCACTACACTCAATTTTGGAGCGGGTTCGAATATTGATAATGAGTTTAAAAAATTCAGGGAAGTTTATCCAAACACTCCATTAATGTGCAGTGAATACTGGACGGGCTGGTTCGACCATTGGGGCAGGCCACATGAAACACGTTCCATCAGCAGTTTTATCGGCAGTTTAAAAGATATGATGGACAGGAAGATTTCTTTCAGTCTATACATGGCGCATGGCGGAACTAGTTTCGGTCAATGGGGCGGTGCCAATGCGCCACCGTATTCGGCCATGGTTTCATCGTACGATTATAATGCCCCTATTGATGAACAGGGAAATACTACAGATAAGTTTTTTGCAGTTCGTGATTTGCTAAAGAATTATTTAATGGAAGGCGAAATGCTTGGTGAAATTCCGAAACCAATTCCTGTCATTACAATCCCTGCATTCGAATTAAAAGAAGTAGCTCCACTGTTTTCCAATTTGCCAAAAGCAAAAACAACAGTTGATATTCTTTCCATGGAAGAATTGGACCAGGCCTGGGGACGAATTATTTACAGAACTTCTTTATCTCCTTCAACAACAAAACAAAAATTAATTATTACCGAAGTGCACGATTGGGCCACTGTATTTATTAATGGAAAAGCAATTGGTAAATTAGACCGCAGAAGAGGTGATAATGAAATTGAAATTCCAGCCCGTATGCAACAGGTGCAGCTGGATATATTGGTAGAAGCAACAGGCCGGGTAAATTATGGTAAGGCCATATTAGACCATAAGGGCATTACTGAAAAAGTGGAAATTACAGATGGAGGGTCAAAAAGAAAATTAAGCAACTGGCTGGTGTATAATTTTCCTGTTGATTATTCTTTTCAAAAAAGTGTAAAGTATACTTCAAAAGCAACCGAAGGGCCGGCATGGTATAAGGGCTCTTTCTCCTTATCAAAAACTGGTGATGCATTTTTAGATATTAGCACCTGGGGTAAAGGCATGGTGTGGGTGAACGGGCATAACCTTGGACGTTATTGGAAAATCGGCCCACAACAAACCATGTTTGTACCAGCCGTGTGGTTGAAAAAAGGTACGAATGAAATTATTGTTTTGGATGTTGACAAACCATCTCAAAGAAAAATAGCAGGACTTTCAAAACCAATTCTCGATAAAATAAATCCTGATAAATCATTGCTGCATAGAAGAAAGGGACAGGAACTAAAATTGAACAATGAAACACCTGTTCATATAGCCTCATTCGCACCAGGCAAAGGCTGGCAGGACGTCAAATTTGCACAACCTGTAAAAGGAAGATACTTCTGCCTCGAAACGATTAATGCACAACAATCCAACGAAGCTGTTGCGACTATTGCCGAATTAGAATTAACAGGCTCGGATGCAAAATCTCTTTCTTCACTGAACTGGAAAATCGTCTATGCAAGCAGTGAAGAAATCACTTCGGGCAACTATGGTGCGGATAAAATTTACGATGTGCAGGAATCAACTTTCTGGCAAAGTCAAACTGTTGGTAGCAAACCCTCTTACCCTCACCAGCTTGTGTTGGATTTAGGTGAAACAGTTGAAATAACAGGCCTGCGTTATTTACCACGTTCGGATAAGAAGAATGAAGGAATGGTGAAAGACTATCGGGTCTTTATTAAAAGCGGCTCATTTATTTTTTAAACAGGTTCAGGGAATTTTTAGAAGCATACAAATTGTAATGATGACACCGAATAAAAACGTAAGGTTGATTGTTTTTGTGTTGATGCTTTCTCTAGCAGCAAACGCTCAAAATAACGAGTGGGAAAATCCTCAATTCTTTGAATGGAATAAAGAAAAGCCGCATGCTACTTACATGGTCTTTGATAAGAAAGAAGATGTGATGAAGGATGATTACAACCGCTCTGCATATTATAAGTCACTGAATGGTTCCTGGAAATTTACCTATGTAGATAAACATGCAGACCGCATCAAAGATTTTTATCGTGCCGACTTGAATGATGCAAAGTGGAATAATATTGAAGTGCCTTCCAATTGGGAAATGAAAGGGTTTGGTATTCCTATTTATACAAACATCACTTACCCGCATCCAAAAACACCACCATTTATTGGCGAGAACAATCCTGTTGGAACGTATCGCAAAATATTTACAGTTCCTGCATCATGGACAGGCCGTGAAGTACTGCTGCATTTTGGTTCTATCAGTGGTTGTGCTTTTGTTTATGTCAACGGTCAAAAGGTTGGAATGAGTAAGGCAGCCAAGTCTCCTGCAGAATTTAATATCACTAAGCATTTAAAAAAGGGCAATAACGTTTTGGCTGTGCAAGTTCTCCGTTGGCATGATGGAAGCTATTTGGAAGACCAGGATTTTTGGCGGTTGAGCGGAATAGAAAGAGATGTGTTTTTATATGCGTTGCCAAAACTAGCCGTGTGGGATTTTTTTGTAAAGGCAGACTTAGATGGAAATTATGTTGATGGTTTGTTTAGTGCAGATATAGACTTACGTAAGTTTAACAAGCAGGTAGAGGGTAAAGGGTCGTTACTGGCTGAACTATTTGAGAAAAGTGGTAAAAAGGTTTTTTCTCAAACGAAGGATTATGCAGTTGGCAGCGATAGTTTTCAAACTGTACATTTTGACGGACGCATTGCAAATGCACTAAAATGGAATGCGGAAACACCTAACCTCTATAGCCTTGTTATTTCTTTATCTAATTCAGGTACTACGGGATTAATATACACCGGTGCAAAAATTGGTTTTAGAAAAGTAGAAATAAAAAATGCCCAGCTTCATGTAAATGGTGTACCTGCAATGGTAAAAGGTGTTAACCGTCATGAGCATGATGATGTGGAAGGCCATGTGCCCAGGAAAGAAGTAATGCTAAAGGATATTGTTTTGATGAAACAGTTTAATATTAATGCAGTCCGTACTTCGCATTATCCCAACGACCCGTTGTGGTATAAACTATGCGACCAATATGGATTGTATTTGGTTGATGAAGCCAATATTGAAACCCATGGCATGGGTGCTTCATTACAAGGCTGGTTTGATACGACAAAACATCCCGCCTATTTACCCGAATGGGCACCTGCGCACATGGACCGCATGATGCGATTAGTTGAACGTGACAAAAATCATCCTTCAGTTATCATTTGGAGCATGGGTAACGAGTGTGGTAATGGTAAAGTTTTTCATGACGGTTACGTATGGATGAAGCAACGTGACAATACGAGGCCTGTGCAGTTTGAACAAGCCGGCGAAGATTGGAATACCGATATCGTTTGCCCAATGTATCCCGGCATGGGTTCTATGAAACGTTACGCTTCTGCTACCAACAAAGCAAGGCCGTATATCATGTGCGAGTTTTCTCATGCTATGGGAAACAGTAACGGTAATTTCAGAACTTACTTTGATATTATCAGCACGGCTAAACACATGCAGGGTGGTTTTATTTGGGATTGGGTTGACCAGGGATTAAAAACAAAAGACGATAATGGAAAAACTTTTTGGGCTTATGGTGGTGATTTAGGAGGCTTCTATTTACAGCACGATGAAAATGGTGTGGCTGATGGTTTGTTAGCTTCGGACAGAACACCCGACCCGGGTTTATATGAAGTGAAGAAAGTTTATCAGAACATCAACTTCAAAGCAAAGGATATTTCAAAAGGACTAATAACTGTTCAGAATGATTTTGATTTTACTAATCTTGATGTTTACAATTTTAAATGGGAGCTTATAAGAAATGGTGAGCCTGTTCATTCAGAAAATTTTTCTGTAAGCTTAATACCACATCAGCAAAAAGAGGTATCGCTAAATATTCCATCAAACAAAACAGAAGGAAGCGGAGAGTATTTTATTAACGTTTTTGCTTTCACTAAAAATGCTACAGAACTTCTCCCATTACATCATGAAATCGCAAGAGAGCAGTTTAAATTAAAAGGTGAATTTTTAATCGCATCATCTAATCATACAAAGCTCCAGATTGTAAAACAGCAAGACAAAATTCTTTTCACCGCAGGTAATGTCAAAGGTGAGTTTGATACAAAACTTGCACGAATGAGCCGTTATTCCATTGATGGCGGCAATAGTGTAAACAATTTTCCCGAACCCTATTTCTGGAGAGCACCCATTGACAATGATTTCGGTAATAATATGCCTGCTAATCTCGGCATTTGGCGCACGGCTCATGCGGCCCGTTCATTAAAGAATGTGCAGGTAAGCGAGCAATCGGATGAAGGCTTATCTATTAAAGTGCAGTATGAACTAACCGGCATTAATGCTCCGTACACAATTGATTATTTCATCAACAATGATGGTGCTGTAAAAATTACTGCGGGCATTGATATAAGCGGACGGGATTTACCTGAAATTCCACGCTTTGGTATGCGTATGAGGCTTTCGCCTCAATATGAAAATCTAACTTACTACGGTCGTGGGCCATGGGAAAATTATAGCGACCGCAAAGAGGCTTCATTAATTGGATTGTATAATGACAAAGTAACCAATCAATTTTTTGAAGGTTATATTCGTCCGCAGGAAAGCGGCTATAAAACCGATGTGCGTTGGTTAGCATTAACTAACAATAATGGTAATGGGTTGAGAATAGAAGGCGCACAACCGATTTGTTTTAGTGCCACTAATCATTCAGTAGAAAGTCTTGACCCAGGGCTCACCAAAAAGCAGCAGCATCCAACCGACTTGCCGCCGGATAAAAACGTGTACCTGCATATTGACCTGGCACAAAGAGGTGTGGGTGGCGACAATAGTTGGGGAGCTTTACCGCACGATGAGCATCGCTTACTGGCAAAAAAATATTCTTACAGTTATACCCTCCGTCTCGTTAACAATGTAAGTACCACATCAACCCAATAGGCTAATGAAAATTGTAATGTTAATCGCGACTGTTTTTTCCATTTCTGCCTGTAGCAGCACAAAGGAATTTTACTCGGCGCCTGAAAAAATAGAAGGTTATAAATTGGTTTGGGCCGATGAATTTAATGAAGATGGTAAACCTGATACAACAGCGTGGCGTTATGAAAGAGGCTTTGTAAGAAATGAGGAAGCGCAGTGGTACCAGCAGGACAATGCATACTGCAAAAATGGATTGTTGGTTATCGAGGGCCGCAAAGAAACAAAACCAAATCCTCGTTATGAAGCCGGTCATAAAGATTGGAGACGGAACAGGAAAAATATTGAATACACATCTTCCAGCATTAATACTTCAGGTCAACATTCATGGCAGTACGGTCGGTTTGTAATGCGTGGAAGGATTGATATCAGTTCCGGCCTTTGGCCTGCCTGGTGGACGTTGGGTGTTTCGGGCAGATGGCCATCAAACGGCGAGATTGACATTATGGAATATTACAAAGGGAAGTTGCTGGCAAATATTGCCTGCGGAACAAATACGCCAAACAATGCAGAATGGTATAGCAATACATTTCCAATTGATACTATGGGAGGTAAAACATGGGCTTCTAAATTTCATGTGTGGCGAATGGATTGGGATGAAAATGCAATTGCACTTTATTTAGATGATGTGGTGTTGAACAAAACAGAATTATCAAAGCTGGTGAACAAAGATGGCACTAACATTAACCCATTTAAGCAGCCGCATTACATGTTGCTCAATTTAGCAATGGGTGGAATGAATGGCGGAGAAATTGGCGAAACAAAATTTCCAAATAGGTTTGAGGTGGATTATGTGAGGGTGTATCAAAAGAAATAGCTGTAAGCAAAAAATAATCATGAAAAAAATTGCACTCCTTTCTTTTTTGTTTTTTCCGCTAATGATTTTTGCACAGGCCAAAAAATCTTCACAATCGTTCAGCGCTTACCTCTTTGCTTACTTCACCGGTAATAGCAAAAGCGATGAAGCTATCCGGTTTGCCCTAAGTAATGATGGATATACCTACCGTGCACTCAACAACAACCAGCCAATCATTTCATCAGAAAAAATAAGTGAAACCGGCGGTGTTCGGGACCCCCATATCATACGCGGTGCGGACGGAAAAACCTTTTACATGGTAGTTACTGATATGGTTTCTGCATTGGGCTGGAATTCAAATCGTGCAATGGTTTTATTACAATCAACAGACCTGGTTAACTGGACTTCGTCGGTAGTAAATATTCAAAAACGTTTTCCGGGTAACGATAGCCTATTGCGGGTTTGGGCGCCACAAACTATATACGATGCAAAGGCTGGTAAGTACATGA
>JANPIA010000026.1:0-4632 GCA_031424735.1 Segetibacter sp. | reverse complement strand
AATGGCTTTACTTTGCGACTTTGCGTGTTATCTCTTGCGGCTTTGCGTGAAAACATCCTCCATACTTAAATGCCTATAAAAATATTTACTAAAGATTTCTGGAAAGGTCAACGCTTACTGCTGTTGACCTTTTTGGTGTTGCACACTCTTGTATCCTTCTATTACATCTCCCAACACAACATAACCTTTGATGAACCTCAATACATTGAATTTGCGAAGCACTGGTTGCACGGTCACCCTGAACGCGTGGAGCCTTTAGATGATAGTAAATCACCAATAGTCGCTATTTGCTGGGTGCCAAGGATTGTAAGGCAAATCATGAACCCACACTATAAGCTTACCGACTACGGTCGTAAAGACCAGGAAGAGGGAAGGTATATGATGATCTTATTTTCGTTTATGACCGCGCTGTATGTTTATTGGTGGTGTAAAGACTTGTATGGTAAAAAGGGTTGGTGGCTACCGTTGTTGTTACTATTGTTTGATCCGTTGAATTTGGCTTATTCAACCCTTATAACAACGGATCTGGCATGCGGCGCAATGTTGCTGGCGCTATTGTATCACTTCAGAAAATACATTCTTTTTCACTCGCGCCGCGATTTTTATTTCACTTGCCTGTTTGCAGGCTTAGGCATTGTAACAAAGCAGGGATTGTTGTTTGCCATACCCATGCTGGTGCTGTTGGCTTTCGTTTACCTCGCTATCCAAAAATCTTTGAAAACGTTTGTCACCAAACGCTTTTTAATGGATGTGGTTGTTTTTCTTTTCAGCATTGTTCTTATCATCAACGTTTGCTATTATTTCCATAAAAGTTTTAGGCCTTTTGGCGATTATACTTTTGAAAGCGCGCTGTTAAAAGGCTTGCAGCAAAGGTTTCCTTTTCTTCATGCCGTGCCCGTACCTTTTCCGGAAAGCTATGTGCAATCGGTTGATATGATTAAGGCACATGCAGATACCGGGGCAGGCAAAGTAAACAGCACTTACAACGGCATCTATTTATTTGGCGAACTGAAGTTGAGCGGAAAATTCTGGTACTACTACATTGTACTGTTCTTTTATAAGATGCCAGTTGGTATCATGCTGTTGCTGCTTGCCTGCGTTCCATTGTTTGTTAAAAGGTTCAATGTAAAATCGTTTGCTCAGCGGTATCTTTTTATATTGTTACCTATAGTTTTCTTTTGGGTGGTACTGAGTTTCTTTAACCAGTTTCAAAGTGGCATCCGGCATTTGTTACTGGTGTTCCCGCTGCTTTATATCGGGTTAGGCTATTTGTTCAGGCAAGTGGCTCATGCATCGATAAAATGGAAGCTGTTGACAGGTGCGGCCATTGCTTATGCTTTTATAACACTCTTCATCTACTATCCATACATCATCCCGTACACAAACGAGTTCATCACTAATAGGAAAACCGTTTATAAAAAAATATGGGATTCCAGTGTTGACTATGGACAATCGGATTCAAGCATTCATGTGTTTATAAAACAACACCCAGGGTATAAAAGGGCAACTACTAATCCGGATACCGGCAGGTATGCTGTTGTTATGGGAGAGATGAACAATACGTTTACACGAAATGCAAATCCATATAAATGGTACCGTGCACTTGCACCAAAAGGTCATAGCAGATACGTGATATTATTATTTGACATTTCGAAACAAGATATTGAGAAGGCTGATTGGAGAAAGGCTGAGATGAAGATAGTTCGTTAGACAAAGTAATTAAGTATGGATTTTATTGGCTTGTACTTTTGTTGCGGGGTAGGTTTGAGGTAAAATTTTGGCTCTGGCTCAAATTGTTATTGGGCTAAAGCCTCAAGCCAGTAAGAACTTTAAACACTGCCCTAAAGGGCAGCGCAATAATTTTTGCAGCACCCAATTTTATGTTGTTCGGAGTATATGAAAACTTAAACCAAGTCTCTGATTCAGAGATGGAACTTTATCCAACAGTTGAAGTGATCGCTGCCTTTTTGTCGAAATTATTTCTTTTACAAACGCAGGGACGATGCTATGAAATAATGATTGCGTTATTTAAATTAAACGATCAATACTCACGCTGTTCATCAGGCTGCGTTTTCTTCTTATCTTTTTTCGGAACTATTTTTTTGGGAGTGGTTGTTTCCTGTGCTTTTGTTTTCTCAGCCTGCGCTTTGTTTTTTTCTGATTGTAGCCGAAGCTTTTCTTCGTTACTCTTTCCGGCATTATCCTTCAACGGATCAGGCAGGGGTGCTTCTCCATCTTTCAATTTAAAGTCGAATACTTTTTCAACGTGTACCCATCGGCCATCGGTCCATTTAAAGCCTTCGTAGTCGCCATCTGGCACCATGGTGAATGCTTTATCCGGCTGATTGTCTTCACTAATTAAATGATCGTACACAATCATATCCAGGTCGCGATCGTAATTCATACGTGCCTTGCCTTCCTTTTTATACTCAAGGCAAAACCGTGGAGTGGCACGGTTTATTTTTGCACCTTCGCCTTTTACTGCAAAGGGTAGCCCGCCAAACACGGGTCGTCCCATGGCATCAAAACTTAAAACCTCGATCCATTTTTTTGTACTTCGTAAATTATTATCGTCGAAGCCAAGCAGGGTGTAATAAGTTTTATTGTTATAGGTTTTTTGAATGATGCCATAATAAATAGCCCCTATCCAGTTTTGATTAGTACGTAACGAATCTTGCGGAGCATTGGTAAATTCACTGATATCGATCAGCGGAAAAAGTTTTAGTGATCCGTCTTCGGTTTTCATTTGTATTGCGCCGCGCTGGCGAAAATAGTTTTCATCTCTGCTAAACTGCCACGAGAATATCCGGAACGAACTATCCGGTGCATAAATCCTGGAAACCGTTTCCAGCGAGTCGAAAGGATAATAAAACGAGTAGGGCGTTTTTAAAGAACGAACCAATGTGCGTATAAACTGGCTGTCCGCCATAAAGCGTTCCACTGCCAAACGCTCCTGTATCATTTTACGGCTATAGGTCTTCATGGTATCTTCCACACGCTTTAGCCTGGCTATGTTGGCTTTGGTCAGCCCCTGGGCATTACCGGCAACCGATACAAGTAAGATACATAGAAGTAACAGTAGGCGCATGTAGGTGCTTTAATTGCACGAATGTAAATCTGTACGTTCAGAATAATTTGTGAATGTACTGAGGATGGTTGTTTTTATGATTCTGTTAATGCTGGTTGAAATTTGGTGGCGACCTCTGCAAGGTTGTTGAATCGCAAGTCGATGTCAGGATGGGGATACAGCGTTTCAGGATTGGTTGTAGCTAAAAAGATGGTGAACATGCCCGAATTTCTACCAAACTTCATGTCGCTTAACTTGTTACCGATCATGATGCTTTTAGAGAAATTAATTTGAGGAAAATCTTTTTGCGCCAGGTAAGCCATGCCGGGGTTTGGCTTGCGTTCATAGCAATCATTATCCAAACTGCTGCAGTGGTAAATTTTATCGATCCTTCCTAAACCCCCTGTTATTTGGGTAAGCATGTTGTTATGAATATCGCCTAAGTCTTCAAGTGTCATCAGGCCTTTGCCAACGCCACGCTGGTTGGTTACCATTACAATGGTGCCGAAAATTTTAGCAAACACACTAAGCGCCTGTTCAACACCTTCATAAAACCGAAACTCTTTCCAGTTTAAAATATAATCCTCTTTTTTTTCATGATTAATAACTCCATCCCGATCCAGGAACAACGTCCACGATTTATCTATTTCCAAAAAATTCATTTGCCCTGATAGTTAATTAGAAAGTCAAAAAATTCAAAGTTCACCATTCATCATTTATCGTTTATCATTCACCATTCACCTCATCCCTTCAGCTGCTCCTGCGCTTTTGCATAATCTTCCGGAATGCCAATGTCTATAAAATACTCATCCTGTTCAACACCCAGCATACGCCGTTGTTTATAATACACTTCCAGGTAATCTTTTTCAAACGAAAATTTTTCGGGCAGTTCTTCTGCTAAAAACTTTTCTACGTTCAATGCATAAACACCGCCGTTAATAAGGCCGCTTTCAAAAGGTTGTTTTTCAAGGAAGTTTTTAATGGAGAAGTCTTCGCATAATTCAACAACGCCATAACGGTCAAAGTGCTTCATGCATTTGAGACTAAGCGTGCAATTAGCACCGGAAAGTTCGTGGAAGCCGGTAAGTTTGGGAACATCAATTTTGAACAGTGTATCGCCATTGGCAATCAATACCGACTTTTCAGTGGCTTTGCTGCAGGCTAATTTGATAGCGCCACCTGTACCCAAAGGCTCTTCCTCAACCGATAATTTATAACGTACTGTGGGCATCTCTTTTTGAATGAATTCTTCAAACACTTCATTCTTATAACCGAGTGCAAAAATAAATTTTTCGATGCCCTGCTTTTGTAAGTGTTCAACCACAAACTTAATGAAGGGAATTCCATTCACCGGTGCCATGCACTTGGGCAGATCGGGCACCGTGCTCCTTAATCTTGTACCCAACCCACCTGCTAATATGATTGCTTCTTTCATCACAATTTTATAATCATTATTAAATTACCAATCAACTACTCAACCATTCAACTTACCCTATGGAAACAAATTCGCCTCCACCAATTGGCATACAATGTGCCCAATCATGATGTGCGACTCTTGTATGCGT
>JANPIA010000025.1:0-20432 GCA_031424735.1 Segetibacter sp. | reverse complement strand
GGCTTGAAAATCCTTATTTTAAATGGAGCCCCGTGCAATGGGTATATAAACAATGGGCAGGATTGTATGAAGATAAAAACCAGAAGTTGTATGTAAACCGCGGCTTTGGGTTTATTGGTTACCCCGGCAGGGTAGGCATTTTGCCGGAGATAACGGTTATAGAATTGGTATAAAAAATCCTTGCTGCCTCATTTTATTAAAAGCATCTTCTTTCAAAATAATTTCAATAACCCCGTTCTTTGCTTTATCGCCATACTTTTCCCGGGCTGCCAGGTTTTTAAAAACATTGATTGACGAAATGTTGTCGGGATTGATTTTTTTTAACAACGTGTCCGGAATAATAAGTCCGTTTATAGTACAAAGCGGAGGTGTATTATTTTTTGACGGACTGCAGTTAATATTTATGATAGTTCCCGGTTTACCGTCGGCTAAAACTACTGCTTCCGGTTTAGATGGTATAAGCAGGATGGCGATCAAGAAATATTTCATGAAAAGTAGTTTATGATTAAAGATGCTCATTAGATTCTTTTTAACAGTGCTGGAGCACTAACTTTCAGTAAGTTAACGTTGACTTGGCATGATGATTGAACTTCGACACAAAAAATCAACACTATGAAAAGAGTAACTCTTTCCCTTATTGCAGTGGTATTTATTACTTCTGCGTCGTTCTCACAAAAATTACATTTGGGCGTTAAAGCCGGCGCTAACCTTGGTAAAGTAGATGGACAGTCGTTTAACGATGGATTTAACCTGAGTTACCAGGCAGGTGGTTTTGCGGAAATTGATTTTGGCAAACTGGGTATTCAGCCCGAAGTATTGTTTAGCCAAACTACCACCAAATATACCCAGCATACTGGCGATATACTCAATCTTAACAACGGCCAAAACGTAAACCTTAACTACCTGAGCATACCGGTTTTACTCCGTATCAACAGCGGTAAATTGTTAACCCTGCACCTTGGTCCACAGTTTAGTGTATTGATTAATCCGCACGAAACAACTTTGCAAAATGGTAAAGATGCTTTTAAAGGTGGCGACCTGGGAATGATTGGTGGCGTTCAATTGAACTTTGGAATGCTACGTGCCTATGGGCGTTATAATATAGGTTTGAACAACATCAACGACTTTGGAAACTCAGATAAATGGAAAAACCAGCAATTGCAATTAGGCGTTGGTTTGAAATTGTTGTAATAGTATATTTGCTTTTTTTTTAAGGTGAGCATTCTGCAAAGGGTGCTCATCTTTTTTATGCCATTTTGCAGATGCACTCATGCCTGGAACCCGTTGGCATTAATATTGACTTATCATCTAACTGTTGCTATTTCATTAATAATAAATAATCGTTGGTGACAATATGTCCACTGAATGTCCACTGAAACAATTACTATGTTCGAAAAAAATTATTTTCTACGACCCGAAGACGATACAGATTTTATCCCTATAATTCCACTTAACGAAACAGAGAATGAGAATGATAAACTGACCGAAGTGCCTGAAGAGATTCCCGTACTTCCTTTGCGTAACACCGTTTTATTTCCTGGCGTGGTGTTACCCATAACGGTTGGGCGCGACAAAAGCATTAAGGCGGTGAACGATTCCTATAAATCTGATAAGCTGATTGGCGTGCTGGCGCAAACCGACAGTACGATTGAAGACCCCGGATCACAGGATTTGTGCAGTATTGGTACGGTTGCCAAAATTGTAAAACTTATAAAAATGCCCGATGGTGGCACTACTATCATCATCCAGGGTAAAAAGCGTTTTTACCTTGAAAAAATAACAACCGACGAGCCTTATTTTAAAGCAAAGGTTAAGTTGGTGGAAGATGATGTGATACCCGTGGATGATGACTTTGCAGCTTATGTTAGCAACATAAAAGACCTTGCTTCGCAGATCGTACAGATGTCGCCAAATATGCCCACCGAAGCATCCATCATTTTAAAGAATATTGAAAATCCTTCTTTCCTCATCAATTTTGTAAGCAGCAATTTAAACAGCGAACTGGCAGAAAAGCAACGGTTGTTAGAGATAGACGACGTGAAACAGCGTGCAACCGAGCTAATGCAAATATTGCAAAAGGAATTGCAGTTTGCCGAGTTGAAGAATAAAGTGACCGCTAAAACCCGCACCGAACTGGATAAGCAGCAACGCGATTACTTTTTACAGCAACAGCTAAAAAGTATTAAAGACGAATTGGGTGGCGATATCAACGACAGGGAGATAGCCGAGATGAAAAAGCGGGGAGAAGAGAAGAAGTGGCCGCAGCCTGCAAAAAACATGTTTAAAAGTGGCATTGAAAAACTGGAAAGAATGCACCCCAGTACCCCGGATTATTCGGTTGTTTACAATCACCTGGACCTGATGCTGGATTTGCCGTGGGAAGAATTCACGCAGAGTTCATACGATTTGAAGAAGGCGAAGCAGGTTTTAGATGATGATCATTATGGAATGGGGAAAATAAAAGAACGCATACTGGAGTATTTAGCTGTGCTGAAATTGAAGGGCGACATGAAAAGCCCTATCCTTTGCTTTATTGGTCCGCCCGGTATTGGGAAAACATCGTTGGGGCGAAGCATTGCCCACGCAGTGGATCGCAAGTATGTACGCGTTAGCCTTGGCGGTTTACATGATGAAAGTGAAGTGCGTGGCCACCGTAAAACCTATATCGGCGCTATGCCGGGGCGGATTATTCAAAACATACGCAAGGTTAAAAGCAGCAACCCGGTAATGATACTGGACGAGATTGACAAGATAGGAAGCGATATGCGTGGCGACCCCAGCAGCGCATTGTTAGAGGTGTTGGATCCGGAACAAAACCATACGTTTTACGATAACTATCTGGAACTGGAATATGACCTGAGTAAAGTGTTATTTATCGCGACAGCAAATAATATAAACGCTATACAGCCGGCTTTGAGAGACAGGCTGGAGATAATAGACCTGAGCGGTTATGCAATTGAAGAAAAGGTTGAAATTGCCAAGCGGCACCTTATACCAAAACAATTGGAGGCGCATGGGTTAAAGCCAGGAAAATTTAAAATTGCCGACCGTGTACTCGATAAGATCATTGAAAATTATACACGCGAAAGTGGTGTGAGAGAGTTGGATCGTCAGCTTGCATCCATTATGCGAAACCAGGCAAAGGAAATGGCGGTTAAAGGAAAGATAAAACCATCGTTAACAACTGCCGATGTTGAACGAATATTGGGTTCGCCCCGGTACAGCAACGAGATATATAAAACCGCAAACATGGCCGGTGTGGCGGTAGGGCTGGCCTGGACGTATGTTGGTGGCGACATCCTTTTTATAGAAACTATTTTGAGCGATGGAAAAGGAGAATTAAAGCTGACGGGTAACCTAGGCAATGTAATGAAGGAAAGCGCATCAACTGCGTTGAGTTATTTGCAGGCGAATGCCCGCAAATACGGGCTCGACCCCGATGTGGTGAATAATAAAAACATACACGTACACGTGCCGGAAGGCGCAGTACCTAAGGACGGACCCAGCGCAGGTGTTACCATGCTTACATCGCTCACCAGCGCGTTTACTGGCAGAAGAGTAAAGCCATACTTAGCCATGACGGGTGAAATAACCCTGCGTGGGCAAGTGTTGCCTGTTGGCGGTATAAAGGAAAAAGTTTTAGCCGCAAAACGGTCGGGACTGAAAGAGATTATTATGTGCTGGCAAAACGAGAAGGATGTGAATGAAATAGATAGCACGTTTATAAAGGGAGTAACTTTTCATTATGTAAAAAATATGCAGCAGGTATTGGAGCTTGCCCTGGTACCTTGATTTTTTTTGAACCTTTTTTTAAATCAACTGTTGTAAAGGTTTCTGTTTTCATGTTGGTTGTTTTAGCAAATCCTCCGGTTAATTTCGGAGGATTTTTTGTTTGCTTATGCAAGGGTATACTGCACCAACAAACAATCTCCCATGCAATTAAACAACTGCCTTAATTGTAATCAAGTTTTAACGGAGGGCAAGCCATTTTTTAATAGTTGTGGTCAAAAGGCTGCCACACACCGCTTGTCGCTGCACGAGATATTGCATGACGCTCTCCACGCATTTACACATGCAGATAAAGGATTCTTTTATCTCATTCGCGAACTTTCCCGGCAGCCAGGCGTTGTAGCGCAGGAATACATTGCCGGTAAACGAAAAAAGTATTTTAATCCGTTTAGTTTTATTGTGATAGTCACAGGTGTGCTGGTATTGATCAGCTCCAACCTTCAAATTTTCGGCAATGCATTGGATAGCCGGAGTGCTGCATCCAATTACGGTCACCTATCACCTGCGCAACAAAAACGAGTTGAAGGTATTAAGACACGTTCCGTAAAATTTCGCGCTTTTATAAACAATCATGTGAATATTGTTTTGTTTATCAGCACGCCTTTTTTCGCGTTGATGTTCTGGTTATTTTAGAGGAGACGGAAATTGTTTTATGCGGAGCACCTTACTGCTGTTGTATTCTTCAACACTTTTCTCATGTTAACAACCGGGCTAATTTTTGGACCGCTTATTTATTTCACAAAACAATACAATTTGTATTTAGTGTGGTTTGTTGTGATGATGCTATTTCATGTTACTTATATGGCATTTGCCTACAAACAGTTTCTTGACTATAAAGGAGTAAAAGGTTATTTGAAAACGCTGGGCTTATCGGTTTTAGCCACTGTATGCTGGATGATATTCTCGGCAACTATTGGCAGCATGTATATTATGTACGGGCATTAAATTCCTGGGCTTGTTCAATTTCTTTCTCCCGCATTTGTTCGCTAGTCATCCTGCTTCCATCGTGGCTCCAGCCGGGGGGTTTAAACAGATAACCCAGCCGTTGCCAAAACGAAAGATCTTTCCGCAACACATCTTTACCCATATTTTGCCACTCATGAAAAACCAGGTTAACTGCATTGGGGCTGGCAATGTTGGTGGTAAGTCCGTAGCGGAGTGGCTGGTATTCCTTCGCCGGGAGTTCTGGTTGAAAGGTGCCAAATAGTTTATCCCATAAAATTAGAAACATACCCATGTTCTTATCGAGGTATTTTGGGTTGCTTGCATGGTGTACCCTGTGGTGCGATGGGGTAACCAAAACGTATTCAAGCCAACCCATCTTCTTTACCAGTTCGGTATGAACAAATATGCCCCATATCTGCGTAGCAGAATACATAAATACAATATCAATGGGGCGAAACCCGAGCAACGCCAAAGGAATAAAATAAATGAACCGGTACAATGGCTGAAATACAGATGAGCGAAAGCCTACCGTAAAATTCATTTGTTCTGATGAGTGATGGGTAACATGTACCGCCCAAAACAAACGCACCTGGTGGTCGAACCGGTGCAGCCAGTAGTACAAAAAATCTTCCGACAACAATAAAACGGTCCAATAAACAAAACCTTGCGTAATGGTTATAAAGGCATGTACATAAAAGTATTGCAGTATGGCGAGATAGATGAGCCGGAAAGCCATGTCGATGCCGGAGTTTAGCAGCATGAGGTACAGGTTGGCGCCTGCATCTTTCCAATGGTAATTTTTACGAAAATGAATGTGAGTTAATAAAATTTCTAGACCGATTATAAAGATGTATAACGGTGTTGAAATCATGATGAGCCACTGTTCCCTTATTGTATCCATTGCAACTGCTACCTTTGTTGGCTACAAAGTAAATGCTTTGATGCTGAAATTGTGTGAACCAATGGTTAAGCGAATAAAATGGCTGAATTTAAATTAGAAGGCTGGCGAAAAAGATCGGAGGAGCACCAAAAGCAATACAAGCAATTGTTGCAACGGGTAGATAAGAATAAAGTTCTAAAACAATTGCCACGTTTACACGAAGAAGCTTTTGAAAAAATTGATTGCCTGCAATGCGCCAACTGTTGTAAAAACCATTCGCCACGTTTTAAAACTCCCGATATTAAGCGAATAAGCAAATACCTTGGCATGAAGGAGGGTGCTTTTATAGACACTTACCTTAAGCTGGATGAAGAAGGGGATTATGTAGTGCGATCCAAGCCCTGCCCGTTTTTGGGTGCCGATAATGCCTGCAATATTTATGAGGAGCGCCCCAGCGATTGCGCCCGTTACCCATACACCGATGAAGATGTAATTATTAAACGCCCGCAACTCACGTTAAAGAATTCGCTGGTTTGTCCCATAGTTCATTATGTACTGGAGAAGTTGGATGAGGCAAAATGATTTTTTTGATATCTGCCTCAGTTTACATAGTATGATCCTTTCAACCTACCCTGCGTGGCGGGGCGTAATCTTGCATAGGGGGTTTAAATTGCAGCCACAGATTGCAGCCACCCATATTTTTTCAAAAGAAATTCTTACTCTATGTTGTAATAAAACATCCCTACAACTCCTTCAATTCCGGCACCTTCAATTCATCTACATCCCATCCTGCAAGCGTTGCGGCGGATAGATAAACACTTTCCAAAAAATCAAGAACCGCCTGGCGTGGGTTGCCGTCGGCAAGCACATCATCATACATAAGTAAAGCCATGGGGCTACCGTTGTTGTCTATCCATTTGGCTGACAAAGGCATAAGTGGTTTTGCATTCAAACCAACGGGTGCGGGATAGGCATAGGCATAAAAAGCAGCGCCCGGTGTATTATCATCCCCAGCCCAAAAGCCAAAGCTGATCACCTCGTGTGAGTAGGCATCTTTATCCGAGGTACGCATGCCTTCGTGTAATGGTATTTTTTTGCCGGAGAAACGGGTAACCGCCATATCCATGTGGTGCCAGTAAATATGTACGGGGCAGGTTTTGCCGTAAAAACGCCCGCTGAATTCTTTGAAAACACCATCAACCCAAACCAGTATTTTCCAGAAGCGATATACATATTCAGGTTGGTAACAATGATATTCTTTTAGTTCGAGGAAAGGCTTTGTGATAGGATTGACATCGGGCAGACTGTAGGGGCGGGCCAGTATTTTTATATCGATATGGAGTTTTTGTAATAATTCAAATAGTTGCCTGTAAAATTCAGCAACCGACAATCCATCGTGCAACGAAAAAGATTCATATTCTCCGGTGTTTTTACACACCTCCAGCCGGTGGTTTATAAAATTAAATTGAATCTCAAAAACATCGTTGCCGCAGGGCATTTTATCGGTGGTGATGCCTTTACTGTTTACATATAGGGTGATGTTCCACCAATGGTTTTTACGTGGCATTGCTTTCAACCTGATCTTTCCTGCAATTTGCAGGTACAGGTGAAGGGTCATTTTGGTTTGTTCCCATTCGTGCAGGAGTAATGGCGGAAGTTGCATGGCATCTATTTAAAAAATATATTACTCCAATGTAAAAACATTTCCGAAGATTACTGAATGGTATTGATGGGAAATTTGGACAGGATGCAGTATAGAAAAGGACTAATAATTGTTTCTATTATATAAATCCGTGCCTACCTGCATCCGTGGTTAAGTAACATCTATCAATATTCCATCTTTTTTAACGAAGGCGCTTTCAGCCAGGTAGCAGCAACCACCAATATCGTCATACATCCACCAAAAACAACAGATGGTACAACGCCCATTAATTTTGCAGCAACACCGCTTTCAAACTGACCGAGTTCGTTACTGCTATTGATGAACATGGAGTTTACGCTCATCACCCGTCCGCGCATTTCGTCGGGAGTTTTTAGTTGCAATATGGTACCTCGTACAACAACGCTTATACCATCCAGCACGCCGCCAATTAACAAAGCTGCAAACGATAACCAAAATATTTTTGAAATGCCGAAAATGATAATGCAAATTCCAAAACCTGCAACGGCAAACATCAGTTTTTTACCCTGCTGTTTTTTAAGTGGGAAGATCGCCAGTAAAATAACGATAAGAATGGAGCCAATGTCGGACGCCGCATTCAACCAGCCAAAACCGATAGCGCCAACCTTTAAAATATCTTTTGCATACACTGGCACCATTGCAACTGCTCCACCAAAAAGTACCGCAAACAGGTCGAGCGTTAATGCACCCAACACTTCTTTGGTAGTAATTACAAAAGCTATCCCTTCTTTAACGCTTTCCCATGTTCGTTTATCATTTGCATTTGCTGCTGGTTTTGTATTCATTTTCGATAAAACAAAATAGGCTACGGTAATAAGTGAAACAATGATGATAAGCGTTCCGGTATTTGCAAAGGCGGCAATAAAAAACCCGGCGAGCGCATGCCCGAAAACGGATGCAGTAAGCCAGGTGCCCTGGTTCCAGGTAGTGGCATTTGGTAAAAGGTGTTTAGGCACCGTTTGCCCAACAATAGCTCCAAACGACGGTCCAGTAAAAGCCCTGATGATGCCGGTGCAAAATATAACTGTGTATATGCAGGCAATAACCAGCGTTTTATTGGTATGCTCTGCAAAATAATGGGTTGATACCGCCAGCAAAATAACTGCCCCCAACAAATAAAATAATATCCCCCGCAGCAGTAGTCTGCGCTTTTCGCTAATGTCTATTACATGCCCTGCATACAACGCTAAAGAAAGAGCGGGTATCACTTCTGCCAGCCCAATTAAGCCGAGTGCAAGTGGCGCGCTGGTTAATTCGTACAACCACCAGCCAACAAGCGTTCCCAACATACGCAGTCCCATTATAAAACAAAATCTGCCTATCATCAGATAGCGGTATTCCGGAATTCGTACCGCAGCTAACGGATCGTTCTTTGTTATTGCTGTTTCCATTTAGGGTAGCGTAAAGTAATGTTGGCCTTCTTCAATATCGCTTTCCAGCGCATCCAATACAACCTGCAAATGCTGATCGTTGCCGAGAAAATCTGCATTGCTTGCATCAATAAAAATAGTTTTTATGTTGTGCTGTTTTATATAATTGGTATAGGTCTCCTGAATTTTAAACAGGTATTCATCCGGTATCTGTTGTTCAAAATCGCGCTTGCGTTTTTTAATGTTCTCCTGCAAGCGATGTACAGGGGCGTGCAGGTATATCAATATATCAGGGTGAAGCAATTGGTTATGAATAATGTCGAACAGCTTTTGGTACAACCGAAATTCTTCCGAAGGCAAATTAACTTTCGCAAACAGCAGGCATTTGGTAAAAAGATAATCGCTTACTGTCACGTTCTGAAAAAGGTCTTTTGTATGCAACAGATCCTTCAATTGCTTATATCGTTCCGCCATAAAAAACAACTCCAACGGAAAAGCATATTGATCGGGATTTTTATAAAACTTTGGCAGAAAGGGGTTGTCCGCAAACTCTTCCAATATCAACCGGGCATTTAGTTTTTTTGATAGCAGGTGAGTGAGGGTGGTTTTTCCTGCGCCTATGTTCCCTTCTATCGTTATAAAGTGATGCTTCATGTATGTGAAAAAAGTACGAGCGCCAAACCTACAGCAAAATGCTAAAACTTATCTTCAATAAAACCGCTGGTTATAAACAGTTGACTAACATTTGCGGCATGGGCAGTTAAATTTCAAACAGCAATTTTGTGTCAGCTGGATAATTACGATCATCAAACTGTGTTTCAAAACGTTCATTGTTAAAGTTTATTTATGTACCGAGCAGTTTTGCAAATCTCCGCTTCGTTTGCGTCGCACTCTTGTAGGTTCTGGTAAGGTATCGGCAACTGCAATAAGCATTAAAGTCGCCACTGAAATTGTGGAACAAAACTTTTACAAATTCTAACTGTTGAATTAAGTGTCAAAACAGACCATGGAATAATCTGAATAATTTATACATCAGTCCATACTTTCACTTCAAGCTTATCTTTGCAATCTTCCAATAAGGTACTAATGGTCTTTTTCAAAATGGGATGGTTGTAATCGGGTGCAAGTTCATTCATTGGCGCAAGTACAAAACGCCTGTTTTGTATTTCGGCATGTGGCACAGTCAGGTGTTCGTTGTTAATGATATCTTCGTTAAAAAACAATATATCAATATCAATAAACCTCGGACCAAATTTTACATTTCTTACCCTTCCCATTTCCTCTTCAATCAATAAAATTTGTTTTAAAAGCTCATTTGCACACATTGAAGTCTCTAGCAATAGCACCTGGTTAAAAAAAGCGGGTTGTTCAAAAATACCCCAGGGTGCCGTTTCATAAATAGAGGAAGCTTTCAAAAGAGTTCCAGTTTTTGCAACAATAGCTTCCTTCGCACGCGTAACATGGATTAACCGATCGCCCAAATTACCGCCTGTCAGTAAGTAAACTCTATTCATAATCTTCAAATAATGCAAAGCGTTCAAATATCTCTAAATTCGCTTTCATAATTTAAAAAAACACATGAGAAGTTTCTTCAAAATATTTTTCGCCTCATTTTTATCGCTGTTTGTTTTCGCAATAATAACCATCGTTGTTTTGTTTTTTGCAGCAGGTGCCGCTTTATCGCCCGAGAAGCCCACAGTTGGTAAAAAGGCTGTACTGGTACTCGATCTTACAAAAGAGTTTCATGAGCAAATGGTTAAAGGCCCGCTGGAAGAATTGACTGGCGATATGGACAGTGAAGTTCCTGGATTGTATGACGCTGTACGCCTAATTGAAAAAGCAAAAAACGACGACAACATTGGCGGCGTCTTTATAAAGTGCAACGATAACCCCAACGGTTTCGGAACAAGCGAAGAATTACGAAACGCCATCATTGATTTTAAGAAAAGTAAAAAGTTTGTGATCGCCTATGGCGAAGTTATCAGTCAAAAGGCCTACTATATTGCTTCGGCGGCAGACAAGATATATTGCAATCCTAAGGGTGGTGTAGAGTGGCTTGGTTTTGCTTCAACTTTATTATTTCTTAAAGGCACCCTTGAAAAACTGGATATTCAACCGCAAATATTTTATGCCGGCAAATTCAAAAGCGCTACTGAACCTTTACGCGAGTACAAGATGACGGAAGCAAACCGTACACAAACTTCTGAGTACCTGAACGATTTGTATGGCACCCTCTTAACAGCAGCGGCTCAACATTCAAAATTAGATACCGCCGCACTCCATGCACTGGCAAACAATGGAAGCATTCAAACCCCCACAGATGCGGTACGTTACGGATTAATAGATGCAGTGCGCTACGACGACCAGGTGAAAAATGAAATGATGAGCAACCTGAAAATTGGCGCAACCGAAAAAATAAATTTTGTATCGCTTGGCAAGTATGCAAAAGCTACTGATTTCTCCACTGGTAAAAGCAGGGTTGCAGTAATATATGCTGAAGGAGATATTGTTGATGGAAAAGGAGAGGAAGGCTCTATCGGTTCGGATGAGTTCAGAAATTTGATAAGGAAAGTTCGATTGGATAAAAATATAAAGGCAATCGTTTTACGGGTTAACTCACCGGGTGGAAGTGCCCTGGCAAGCGAAGTAATTTTGCGCGAACTGATACTGGCAAAAAAAGAAAAGCCGGTAGTGGTTAGCTTTGGCGATGTTGCTGCATCCGGCGGTTATTATATATCAACCCACGCCGATAGTATTTTTGCACAACCCAATACCATCACGGGTTCTATTGGCGTATTTGGTATTATTCCCAATATGCAGGCTTTCTTCAAAAACAAATTAGGGGTAACATTCGATGGTGTAAAAACAGGGCCATTTGCAGATATGGCATCACTCAGCCGGCCATTAAATGAGGTTGAGCAACGTTTTATACAGGCCACCATCGACACGATTTATCTGAACTTCAAATCGCATGTGGCAACAGGCAGAAAAAAAACAATTGAGTATGTTGACAGCATTGCGCAGGGCAGAGTATGGACAGGGCAGCGCGCCTTGCAAATTGGCTTAGTTGATAAATTGGGAAACATCCAGGACGCAATTAACTGTGCGGTTCGAATGGCAAAACTTAAGGATTATTCTGTTAAGGATTATCCTGAAAAGAAATCGTTTTTCGAAGAACTTTTATCCGATAAGAAAAACGATGTGAAAGTGGCAGCAATAAAAGAAGAAATTGGTGTTGAGCAGTACAATATGTTTAAGCAGCTAAAAGACGTTCAAAGAATGATATCGATACCGCAAACCAGGATGCCTTACAGGATAAATGTTCATTAACTAAATTTTAAAAAGGCGCCCATCAAACCTGAATTTTTCGCTTGTAAGCAACTTTACTTTCCCGAAGTCTTTATGTTCCGGGTTGATGAGGTAATTGTTTTCTTCCGGTATAACCGAAGATGGAATTTGAAGTATAAGCATTTCATTCCCCTTTAAAAATTCGGTACCTATCCACCTGGTATAATCGAAATCATCGTACCAGTTTGCCTTCAACTTAGTGAGTGTTTGTATGGATGATTCGTGGGAAACCGGAATTTCAACTTTCAATAAATGGAGTGTATTTAATTCCTTTAATGTTAGCGCATTTACCAACACTTCTAACAAGCTTAACGAAATAGTGCTGCTGGAGTACAGAGCAGGCGTACCAACATTATTCCATCTGCCGCCCCACAGTTTGGCACCAGTTCCTGATATGTCATCTTTGTATCGCACCTGTGAAAATCGATAGACGATCATGTATATACACCGTGTTGAATTCTTTCTAATTGGCTGTAAAGATCATTGATACCTTGTGTATGGTACAGCGCCTGAAAGTTAAGTGGGGTGCCAAGCACATTTTTAGTTTGTTTAAGCCAACTATAAAATGCATCAGCATCTTTAAAGGTTTCTAAACCTTTTTCAATAAGCTTTTCAATTTGTAAAATTCTATCAACATAAATACCTTCTAAGCTTTTTTTGTCCTTTGCATATCGCTGTAAAGTTCTTTCGGAAAGATGTAAAACATTTGCCCACTCACTTTGCGTAAAAGGAACCTTATCTATAATGTTTTTAAATTTTTGATAAGAAAAATCGGCTAAGGCTACCGGCAACTTGTGGATTGACTTCATGGTAACATAGGGCTCAGAAACCATTGAAATTGTATCTTTTGCTTTTTTGTATGGCTTTGGTTTTGGAGAAGCACTTTTTTTCATATCGGTCATTTGTCGCAACAAGATATGACATATGTCTTGGATTTTAAATTTTTATCCCAATTATTTTTTAAATCAATGAGCCTCTTTGAATTACTCCTCCGGCAATTACATCGTCACCATCGTAAAAAACTGCACTTTGCCCGGGTGCAATTCCTTTCACATTCTCATAAAAGCTAACCTTAACACTTCCATTTTCATAATAAAGGTTGCTTAAACTGCCTGCATCTTTATACCTGATTTTCGTGATAGCTTCCATGCCGGAAGAGATAGAATCGTACTTGCCCATATTTATTTTGCCAACCAGCATGTCGTTTTGGTCAAGGTCGCTTTCATCTCCCAAAACAATCGTATTAGTTTCGGGTAAAATTTGGGTTACAAATACAGGTCGCCCCATTGCAATGTCTAAACCTTTGCGTTGCCCTATGGTGTAAAATGGATAGCCTTTATGCTTACCTAAAAGTTTCCCGTTTTTATCTATAAAATTACCGCCGGCTACACGCTCTTCTAAACCATCCACTTTGCGTTTAAGAAAGCCGCGGTAATCATTATCAGGAACACAACAAATATCATAGCGCTCACTTTTTTTGGCAAGTTCGGGGTAGCCCATGTCGTGCGCCATTTGGCGAATTTCCGTTTTATAGTAGGTGCCCAGTGGCATAATTGTACGGCTAAGCAACTCCTGGTCTAACCCCCACAGTACATAACTTTGATCTTTCGTAACATCTTTCCCCTTGCTAATCACATAGCGACCGTTGTCGTGTAACCTAACATTCGCATAATGACCGGTAGCAATAAAATCGCAATTCAAAGCATTGGCACGCTTTAGGAGAGCCCTCCATTTAATATGCGTATTACACATAACACAGGGGTTGGGGGTGCGGCCCGCTATATATTCATCCACAAAATTTTCAATAACAAAATCCCCAAACTCTTCCCTGATGTCTAATATAAAATGTGGGAATCCATGGTGCACGGCGGCTGCACGCGCATCGTTAAAGCTGTCGAGGTTGCAACATCCTGTTTCTTTTTTACTGCTGCCGGCACTGGCATAATCCCAGGTTTTCATGGTAATTCCTACTACTTCGTAGCCCTCGTTATGGAGCATAAGTGCCGTAACCGTACTATCTATACCGCCACTCATTGCCACTAATACTTTTCCTTTACGGCTCATATTAAATGATTAAGCGGCAAATTTAAGGCAACTGGGTTGAACACCATCGTCTACATTGATTGGCTGGTGCCGGAGAAGCATTTATTTAGGAAATAAATAAGAACTCTAATTAATACGCCGCCCCATAATGATCACGGAGCGTTCAACTCCAAACAATTCAGCAATGTTTGGGAGTGTGCCCCAAACATCGAATCCCAGGTTTGAGAATAGGTGTATGCTTGGTGCGTTATGGGCGAAAATATAGCCAATGACTGTTTTTACTCCGAAAGTTCTAGCTTTTGCAAGGGAATCTGCAAGAATATTCTTTCCTAATCCTTTGCCGCGAAAGTCCTCCTTTAAATAGATACTGATCTCAACGGTAGCATCGTAGGCGGGCCTGCCATAAAACGATTGAAAACTAATCCAACCCAATATTTCGCTTTGTTCATTTTCTGCAATCCACAATGGTCGCTTTGCATTATGTTCATAAAACCAGCATTGCCGGCTTTCAACACTTATCATTTCAGTATCAGCTGTAACCATTCCCGAAGGAACGGTAGAATTGTAGATGCTTACTATTTCAGCGAGATCTTCAATAAGCGCATTTCGGTACAAAACTTTATGCATGAATATTTTTATTTCCCTGAGTTATTGATGTGTGCCTGTAATACCCTGGGGTGGACTATTTTGATATAAGCGAAATATCCAACGAGTGCACCCAGCGTATTTAATATAACATCGTCAATGTCAACCGACCGGTAAATGCCAAAAACTCCTTCGAGAAATTGGATAAACTCTATACTGAGAGATGCGGTTGACGCAGCAATGAAAAGCTGTTTTATTGCACTGTACGTAGGAAATAACAAAGGGAGAAGTACCCCGAGTGGAAAGAACAATAATATGTTTCCCACAATATTGCCAAGCGCATTGCCGATCATTTGGTTCGATTCAATGCTGGCAACAACGTAAAAATTATGAAACGTGTTGATTATCGGAACCAGGTTAATGGTGTTTGGACGAGATGTTACAAACATGCTGTTGGGCATCAAGGTGAGTGATATAACACACAACATGTAAATGAAAAATATAAAAAACCCAAGTTCTTTTTTAAAGGTGAATGAAAATCCTTCCTGTTTTGTGTTATGCATAAAAAAACGGGTTATAGCATACACAGGTATAGCGGCAGCAAACAATAGTAACGTTGATTTTAAAAGAAGGCTTGCCATATTTAAATTGGTTTCAAAATCAGTTAAAGAGGCAATTCTTGCCGGTCATCCAGGGATGAATTTCGTACGACAGTCTGCCAGCGGCAATTGCAGGGTCTGTTTGCAGCAAGTTCTCTACCTCTTGCTGACTTTTGCATTTCATAATAAATATGCCACGCCAGTTTGCATCGTCCATAAAAGGGCCGGCAACCAAAATTTTTCCAAGCCCGGCAAGTCGGTCAATATTGGCAATATGGCCTTCCTGAATCCTGGCGGCGGCTAAGCTATCGTGGTTTCGGTTATATCCTTTGGTAAGCATTACAAAAAACAATTGTACCGGTACAAACTTTTTAACAACACCAACTTTTGCGGCGGTAGTTGGACTAATAGATTTTTTTGCCCTGGATTGCGGTGACTGGCCCACGGCGAAAAAGCATTTGCTTATAAATAGTAGGATCAGTAGTGATTTCATCGCTTCTTTGTTTTTTTATTTGGGAAGAAAAATACAACAATTCGTTGGTGGGTTAATCCATCCTGTTATTTTTGCCCACCTGTAAAATAACCGTGAGCATGATATTTTATTTTGCTGAGCCACGATACGCAGGTACAAGAGGGCGATGCAACAATGTTGATAGCATTACCTGCCAACGGCCCATATTATTCTATCCATTAAATTATTAGGTTATGGCTGCACGAACAGATAGTTTTCAATCGCCGGATTATTACCTGGTAGATGACCTGCTAACGGAGGAACATAAATTAGTGCGGGATACAGTTCGCAGCTATGTTAAAAAAGAAATCAGTCCTATAATTGAGGACTATGCACAGCGCGCAGAGTTTCCACAGCAAATTGTAAAACAACTCGGCGATCTTGGCTGCTTTGGCCCAACTATACCAACCGAATATGGCGGCGGCGGGTTAGACTATATAAGTTATGGATTGATGATGCAGGAGCTGGAACGAGGCGATAGTGGTGTTCGTTCCACCGCATCGGTTCAGGGTTCACTGGTGATGTTTCCCATTTTTGCTTATGGCTCCGAAGAACAAAAGCAGAAGTACCTGCCTAAGCTTGCAAGCGGCGAGTGGCTGGGTTGTTTCGGGTTAACCGAGCCCGACCATGGCAGTAATCCTGCAGGAATGCTTACCAACTTTAAAGATGCTGGCGATCATGTAATACTGAATGGTGCAAAAATGTGGATCAGCAATGCACCTTTTGCGGAGGTGGCTGTAGTGTGGGCAAAGGATGAAGAAGGGAATATAAGAGGATTGATTGTGGAGCGGGGCATGGAGGGGTTTACAACACCGGTAACACACGGTAAGTGGAGTCTTCGCGCAAGTGCTACCGGCGAGCTGGTGTTTGACAATGTTAGGGTGCCGAAGCAAAATATTTTTCCGGAGATAAAAGGATTGAAAGGTCCGCTGGGCTGTTTAAGTAAAGCCCGCTATGGAATTGCATGGGGAGCTTTGGGAGCCGCAATGGATTGTTACGATACGGCATTGCGTTACAGTAAAGAAAGAATTCAGTTTGACAGACCTATTGGTGGCTTTCAGCTACAGCAAAAAAAGCTAGCTGAAATGATCACCGAAATAACCAAGGCGCAGCTATTAGTTTGGCGATTAGGAACATTGATGAATGAAGGCAGAGCAACGCCGGCACAAATATCTATGGCAAAACGCAACAGTTGCCAAATTGCCGCCAACATTGCCCGCGATGCCCGACAAATGCTCGGGGGCATGGGTATATCCGGCGAATATTCCGTAATGCGCCATATGATGAATATTGAAAGTGTTATTACTTACGAGGGAACGCACGACGTTCATTTGTTAATAACAGGGATGGACGTAACCGGGTTAAATGCATTCACATAGTTGATCCTAATTTTTGTAACATGGCGATGAAACAAAGCGGAATGGCTGGCGGTTTAAAAATTTTTCTTATAGGCATGATGGGCTCTGGCAAAAGTTATTGGGCCGCAAGGTTGAAAAAGAAGTATAGAATTACATCGTACGATTTGGATGCACTGATAGAAATGATGCAGGAAAAAACCGTTGCAGAAATATTTGAGGATGACGGTGAGGAATATTTTAGAAAAGAAGAAGCAAAAATGTTGCGTTTGTTTAAGGAGAAGAAGCAGTTTATTTTATCGTGTGGCGGTGGTACACCCTGCTTTAACGGGAACATGACGTGGATGAACAACAATGGGATTACCATATGGCTGAACGAACCGGTTGAAGTGTTAATGGTAAGATTGGAGAAGGAAAAAGAGCATCGTCCGCTTATCAGTGGTAAAACTAACCAGGAGTTGTTTTCCTTTTTAAACAATATGCTTATGGAAAGGTCAGCCTGGTACAAACGCGCCGCTCACCAGTTGCAGAGTGAACAATTGAGTGAAGAAGGCTTTAAAAAAATCATAGATCAATATGCATAAATCGTTTTTAAGAGCTGCAGCCTTATTGGGCGCATTGGCAGTTGCGTTGGGTGCTTTTGGAGCACATGCGTTGCGCGGTAAAGTTTCTGATCTGGCGGTTAATACTTTCGAAACGGGCGTTCGTTACCAGTTTTATCATGTGCTTGCACTTGCCATCATCGCCATTGTTTACCGCGACTACAAAAGCAAATGGATATTATGGTCGGGTAATTTATTTATGATAGGGATACTGTTATTCAGCGGTTCGTTATACGTGCTCACCTTTATGTTGGCCGCGGTAAAACCCGGCTATAATTGGTTAGGTGCAATTACGCCTTTTGGCGGACTGGCTTTTATAGCAGGATGGTTTTGTTTGTTAATGGGTGTGATGAAAAGCACCCGCTATTAAAATCGCTTATTAAATCATCATTTTACACTTGTTTACCTGCGCAATTACAAGATAAACCACGCAAAAAAAATACTAAACCAAAAATTAGCTTCCATGTCCGATTACAAACACCAGCAGGGGCCTTGCTAACATTCCATCATAATCATGGTAACCAACCATCAGGTTAGTGTTCGTTTCATTTCATTTTTTTTACCACGCATTTAAGCTTTGTGAATCATTTGTTGCGTCGCATTTCGTTCATCGGCAACAATTCTGTTGAACGAAGGCGTTTAAATATATTGGAACCTGCTGGTTATAAAAGATAGAGGTTCAGCAAATTTTTGGCAGATAACCTTTCACCGTTATCTTTGCCGCATGAAAATAAATATACACCTGCACCACCATCATTCTCTTGCAACAGAAAGGTAGCCGGTGTTATGGGTGTACATAATAAAACATTGAAAAGGCTTACCGGTGGTAGGTCTTTATTTTTTTATAACATGGATCAGGTAGCTCAAATGGCTATACAACGATCTGTAAAATCGAAAACGTGGTTTCAAAACTTAAAGTGGCTATACAGAAATCAGGCAGGCTTCACGATGACAGCATCAGGCTGTTGAAGGAATGTGGTATTGATATAACCAATGGTGTGAACAAACTAAAAACGGAGGCAAGCAATTTTCCGCTCGAAGTATATTTTTTGCGCGACGACGATATTCCGCAATATGTTGAAGATGCGGTAGCGGATTTAGGGATTGTTGGTGAGAACGTGGTGTATGAAAAAAATAAAACCATAGAAGTAGTTGATAAACTCGGCTTTGGCAAATGCCGCCTTAGCATCGCAGTTAGTCGCTCCGAAAATTACGAGGACGATCCAAACTATTTACAGGGGAAAAGAATAGCCACAACCTACCCCAACATCGTTCAAAAATATCTTACCGAAAACAACATAAACTGCGAGATACACGAAATAAGCGGAAGTGTTGAAATAGCTCCTGGCATTGGTTTAGCGGATGCGGTGTGCGACCTCGTTAGTAGTGGCTCAACTTTGTTTATGAATGGATTGAAGGAGGTTGAAACCATTCTTCAGTCGCAGGCAGTGTTGGTAAAAAACAATGGGCTAAGTGCGGAAAAGCAACTGCTGTTAGAAAAGCTTTTGTTTAGAATACAGGCGGTAAAAAAAGCAAAGAACACAAAATACATTTTGCTGAATGCACCCAACGATAAGCTGAACGAAATTATTAGCCTGTTACCCGGAATGAAAAGCCCCACAGTTTTACCGCTGGCGGAAAGCGGTTGGAGCAGTGTACACAGTGTGCTAAATGAAAACGATTTCTGGGAGATCATTGAAAAGTTGAAGGATGCAGGAGCACAGGGAATTCTGGTAGTGCCTATAGAAAAAATGATCATCTGATAACAACAATTATGTTTTCAGAAAAAGCAAATTAAGCAAGGCTAGGCAACCATTGCTTTTCATGGCGGATTAGTATAAAATATACAAGGCAGTATGAATGAATTGTTGATAAAGGATTATGAAGAAAGTATGCTCGATGAGATGATCAGCATGTTTTATGATACCGTGCATACAGTAAATGCTAAAGACTATAACAAGGAACAATTGGATGGTTGGGCGCCTCAAAAAAGCGACCGTATAAGCTGGGTGCAACGTTTAAACAACAATGTTTGCAAAGTTGCTTTTATAAACAATGTTTTAATAGGCTTTGCAGAGGTTACAGCGGAAGGACACATTGATACCATGTACGTTCACAAGGACTTTCAGCGCCGGAAGATTGCAGCCGGATTAATAGAGGCACTCATGGAAGTAACTTCAAAACGAAATTATGAAGTGCTTACCACCGAAGCCAGTATAACAGCAAAACCTTTTTTTGAAAAGTTTGGATTTGAAGTTACCCGGCGTAAGAAAAAACTTTACAATGGGAGAGCTTTTGTAAATTATAAAATGACAAAATATTTGTGATGATTTTACCCTTATACGCTTACCCCGAAAAAGATACGTGGAGGGATTTATTGAAGCGTCCTGCTATTGACAGCACTTCGCTGGAAGCTAGTGTTGCCAATATTTTGAATGAAGTAAAGTTGCATGGCGATGAAGCGGTAAAAAGGTTTGCTTCCATGTTTGATAAGGTTACCATTGCCAACCTTGCTGTAACGGCTCTGGAAATGAAAGAAGCAGATGCCTTCGTTGACCCGAATTTGAAAGCTGCTATCCGGCAGGCAAATATGAATATCGAAAAATTTCACGAGCCGCAGTTAAAGCTCGAGGAGCAAATTGAAATAACAGCGGGTATCAAATGCTGGAGAAAAAATGTTGCCATCGATAAAGTTGGACTTTATATACCAGGCGGAACGGCACC
>JANPIA010000024.1:0-16089 GCA_031424735.1 Segetibacter sp. | reverse complement strand
TTTTCCGGGGTTGCGTTTAGGGTAGATGATAGAAGCGAACGATCGTTCGTGTTTGCTAGGTTGGTTTTAAATGGAATTTTATAGAGAGCATAGCTGGCAAGAAATGCAAAAAGTAGAATGAAAAGTGAGATCGTGAATCTTCTTTTAAAAGGATTGTGAACGTCAATTGCTACCAACTCTTTTTCAATTTTCCTGACCTGCAATTTTTCAAGAAAATTGAGTGAGGAAGTTGGCTTCAAAGCAAGCTGGGTACTTTCTTCAAGCGAAGGTTTTACGGCGTTCAGAAATCTTGATACATCCCATTCACTCAACTTCCAGCTTCTGTTAATGAGTAAGATGATTGTGAAGGATGCGATAAATAGTGGTAAGGCTACGAACCATGGTGAAGCGAACAATTTATACAACAGCATAGACAGCATACTGCTAATCGCCAGCGATAGGAATAATTCCGAAACCAACGCCTGGTACTTCCACTTATTTTTTAGTTGAATTAAAATATGTTTACCGCTTACTTCATGCATTTGCTGTGCGTTTATAAGGGTTCAATAAAATAAATCGTTCAATGCAAAAAACAACAAAGGCAATAAGCCAACAGAGTTTGCTGAGATCAGTTTTTTCAACAAATTTTTCTTTGTCGAATGTTTTACCATCCTTTAAAATGATTGGTTGAATTTGGCTTTCATCAACGGTTCTCTTGTCGAAGCTTTTAGTACGGAGATCGTTTTTGATAAGCAGATCGAAGATCATTTCGGTAAACGCTGAACTCCAGGTAAGGTCGTTCCATTCAGGATTGAAGCGGCTGTGGAAGCGATAAATGTTATTACCTGCTTTTTCATGACTCAATATAACATGTCCAAAGCCATCTTTCCATTCTACTTCATCGTTGTTGTTTGAAGTGGATATAAGGCGTGAAAGATGGATAGGCTCGTTGTTTATAGAAGCTGTACCAGCCGTTGTTATAAAAGAATTAATAAGCTGCTCTTTCCCTTTTGCATATATGAATAAATTAGCCGGATGTTTTTGTAATGAAAATGGTTTTTCTGATAGCCAGAACAACCAATCCAACCCCGGCTTTATAGAAGAAGTATCATTGATTAAGGAAACCTGTAAGTTGAGCTTTGTGTATTGTTTGATGGCATTTATAGCAGCCTTTAGGTAGTTCGCATCATTAGCAAACTGGTCGGTATAAATGGCAATGTCAAGGGTAGAAGTGTCTACCTCAACTGTATCTTGTAAAATATATTTTGAACGGACGAATATTTTGTTATTGCTGTTCGATACCTCATAGATATTGTTACCATTTCCCTGAATATTTGTAGAAGTATAAATGGTTGCATTGGGGTTGCTGTTTGCGATCAGTATGCGTATGCTATCAGATAAGGTTTTATAAGCTTTCGCAATGCTTTTTGAAAGGGTATCGCCCAATGTATAGGTACTCCATTTTAAGTTCATCGATATCGCTGGTCTTGCTCCGGAAAATCTTTTAAGTTGGTTGCTGGTGAAAAGGTAAACCGGTAAGTCATCCGGCACTTGTTCGTTTAGTTGTTTTAGTAAAAACCAGTAGGACGACGGGTTTGATTGAGCACCAGTTGCCGAATCTTGCAGGGCTTCTTCCATTGTTGACGGCTCAAAATCTCTATTGAAGAAGTGAAACTTATATCCCGCTTTCACCAACGAATCGATGGGGCGTTGAAAGCTTTTATATGTTTCAGTCAGATTTTGTTTTTCCATCAAAAACCAACCTTTTTCATCTGCTGAGGTAAGTTGTTTTTGCCAGCTTGGTTTAGCAAGCAGTAGCGCCAATAAGATGATAAGAAGACATCTTAATACCAGCAGCAAAATATCTTTTAGTTTAAAGCTACGAGCCTGTTGCCTTGCGCTTTCCAGTAACAATAAAATGCTGCCAACCTGCAGGGTTTTGCCTTCGCGAATATTCCATAAATGAATAACAATCGGGATGGATATTGCCGAAATTGCATAAAGCCATATTGGTTGTAAAAATTGAAACAAGCTTATACTTTAAGTTTATTACGTTGGTTTAAAAAATCGCGCAGCGATGAGTCTATTGGTTCATTCATTTTAATTAACCGGTAAAAAATATTCTTATCGTGCAATTGTGTCCGGATGACCGACAGGTAATCTTCGAGTGTTTGTTGGTATATTTTTTTGTTTTGCTGCGGATCGATCTTAATTTTTTTATGTGTCTCCAGATCTTCCAAAGTGGTATAATCTTTATAATCCAGCTCTAATTCGTTCTCCGCCATTACGTGCAGTACAATGATCTCGTGCCGCAGCGATGCGACCAGTTCAAGCATTTTTATTATCTCGTTATCGGGCTGGTAGAAGTCGGTTATAAAAACAAAAAGTTCCCTTTTTTGTGAGCCCAAAAAAAGGTGGGTGTATTGCGCATCTGGTGTAAATTTTCCACCAGCCTCTACCTGTTCAAGCATATGCAAAAGTCTTGTCAAATGCTGATGATCTTTGCGCGCAGGCAAAGCAAATAGTTCACCATGCCGAAACAGGTACAAGCCGATCGCATCGCCCTGTGAATGGGTAAGATAAGCCAATGAAGCAGCAACGTATTTGGCGAATTGCATTTTAGTATAACCTCCATCCTTGTGGTTCATAGATGCGCTGGTATCTAATAAAAACCGGACAGAAATGCTTGTTTCAATTTCAGATTCGCGGATGTAGTAACGGTCGGAGCGGGCAAACATTTTCCAGTCGAGTGAGCGAAGATCATCGCCGGGCTGGTAACTTCTGTATTGGCTAAATTCCATGCCCGTTCCCTTAACATTGCTTTTGTGGATGCCAGTCATAAATCCTTCCACCGTAGTTTTTGCCGCCAAAGAAAGATCTTTGATCGCCATTAAAACTTTCGGATCGAGGAGGGTAGACATGGGTAGTTGGTGGTTGTTGGTTGGTTGTTGATGGGCTGCTTAGTTGAAGGGTTGAATAGATGAGAGGTTGGTAACTATTTTTTTTCTCTGAGTACTCATTCCATTTATCTTAAATCGTTCATCACGCATCATTTATCATTCATCGTTCATCACTCATTTCAAAACACCCCTCGGTCTTTCCACTGCTTTTATCAGTTCATCGGTTACATTATCGGAAGTAACGTTTTCTGCATCAGCTTTAAAGTTCATTAATATGCGATGGCGCAATACAGGGTACACCATAGCGTGCAGGTCTTCCATCATCACCGCATACCTTCCTTTAAACAATGCCCTCGCTTTAGCTGTTAAAATTAATGCCTGACCTGCACGCGGACCAGCGCCCCAACGCACCCATTCATTCACATATTTTACCGGTGTTGTTCCGGGGCGTGTTGCTCGTATTAATGTGCTGACATATTGTATGAGATCGTCATTAACGCTTACTTCACGCACCATGCTTTGCAGTTGCTGTATTTCTGTTGCGTTTAATATTGGGTTGATGGTGACTTTTTTATTGCTGGTTGTACTGCTCAAAATATCTGTCTCTTCCTGCCCCGATGGATAGCCTATTTGTATGTATAACAAAAAGCGATCGAGCTGCGCTTCGGGCAGGGGATAGGTGCCTGCTTGTTCAATCGGATTTTGCGTTGCAAGTATGAAGAAGGGCCGGTCGAGCGGATAGGTTTTTCCTCCATAGGTTATTTCAAATTCCTGCATAGCTTCCAGTAAAGCTGACTGGGTTTTTGGCGGTGTCCTGTTTATTTCATCAGCCAGCACAATGTTGGCAAACAACGGTCCCTGGTTGAATTTAAAAAAGCGTTTACCCGTTGCATGATCTTCTTCTAAAATCTCGGTTCCTAAAATATCAGTAGGCATCAGGTCGGGCGTAAATTGTATGCGCCTGAACGATAGATGCAACGCCTGGCTTAATGTTCTAACCATAAGCGTTTTTGCCAGCCCCGGAACACCCTCTAACAGGCAATGACCACCGGCAAGCATTGCTACCAGTATCTCTTCCAGGATAACATCCTGACCTACGATGACTTTTTGTATCTCCTTTTTTAACAGCGGAAGTTTACTGAGGAGTTGTTGTAATGCAGATTCTGAAATATCCAAAGCTTGCGTTTTAATGAATGAATGGCTGCAACCCTAAAAAATAAATATAGCAAGCAATGGGTAGGAATGGGTAAAAATTATAACTAAAAATCAAGACGGTAATACTTTTTAGGTAAATTGAAAAAATGATGAGATCGAAATTTACGTTTGCAAGGTTGAAGTATCGTTCGGGTGATTGGAACACAGACCAGCGCATGCCTTCCAATATTTTGAATTCTCTAATTGAGTACACAACTATCCCTATCAACACCTCTGAAAAAGTAATAGATCTTTCAGGGAATGAAATTTTTGAATACCCATTTTGCTACCTGAGCGGGCATAAACTGGTTCAGTTTGATGGCAGTGAAAAACGCAATTTCAAAAAATATGTGGAGAATGGCGGATTTGTTTTTGTGGATGATTGTAACCACGATATTGACGGACTGTTTGCAAAATCGTTTGAAGCGCAAATGGGCTCCATGTTTGGTGCCGGCGCCTTAAAAAAAATTCCGAACAACCACCAGATATACCGTTCATTCTTCACGTTTGAAAAAGGTCCGCCCAACACATCGTTCGAATTAAACGGATGGGGCGATGACCTGATACATGAATACCTGAAAGCGATCACCATCAACGGTCGCATAGCCGTTCTTTACAGTAATAAAGATTATGGTTGCGAATGGGATTATGATTTCAGGAACAAACGTTTTTTAGCCGAGGACAATACGAAATTTGCGGTCAATATTATTATGTATGCTATGAAAGCATGAACCTTCAACAAAGGCTGGTTGACTTGCTTTTATTTGGTTTGTATTTGCCAGCGTAACCAGGTAAGCTGAAGTTGAAATCCTCAAAAGATAATCACGGGCTCTATTTCAAACGTCGGTTTTAAAGAGTATGTTTATCTGCATGAAAAAGCTTCTTTCTGCAGTTGTCTTTTTTGTCTTTACAACTTTCACGGCAACCGGGCAGCAATCCCGTGAAGATTTTGAACGTGGTCTTTCCATCATGGAGCAACGCGGCGAAATTCGCAGGGATGGAAATAGGATCATTTTTTTAAAACAACGCCCCGGCGATACAGCGTTGTTACGACAAGTGTATGTTGCCATGCTCTCTAAAGTTGACCAGTCTAAAAACCCATACAGTATAGCTTTTGAAATAGACCCCAAATACATAAAAGGTCCGGTTGTTAAGGCAACGCCAATCATCAAAAAGCCGGCAGATACTACACGGGCAGTTTACCAGCCGCCTGTAATTCGTGCTAACACTACTATCCGTCAATTTTTGTACTTGAAGAACGGTGATTTTGAACAGGGCACCCATCGGGTAATACCAGGCTGGAAAATAGAAACAAAAGGTTTTATGCTCAGGACCGGTGCCGACATGTACACCTGGGAAACCTTTGACGTGGTTTCAAACACGAACGTTGGCGGCGATTATTGGCAGGACCTGAAATTTCATACAGGCTACAAACACGAGCATTGGATAACCAGTAAAGGCGATGGCATGGCAGGCAGTTCAACCGACTTAGGAAGGGGAATGGGTACCATAACTTCCGACCCCTTTAAGTTGTATGCTGATCAAAACTATATCAGCTTTCTTGTTTCCGGGGCAAACAATCCGGAACAATTAAAAGTTGAGTTGCTTGAATTGACAACCACTTTACGCCTGACCGGCAATACCGGCGCAATAATCGGCAGCCTGCCCGATGCACCCGGAACTACCCGCAGCCGGAATGTTGGAACGTCTATCGACACAAGCTATTTACCGATTGCCGGCATTGAACCCAAAACCGGTCACAATAGTTTTATACTTCGCAGAACCTGGTGGGATGTACGACGGCTGGATACGGCAAAGCTTTACGTGATCCGCATTACCGATCGTGCAACCGACCTGAGGTGGGGTATTATAAATGCCGATGATTTCAGGATGGTAAAATTCAACCCGGAAAACAATCGCGAAGCAAACGATTCACTTAGGGTGCATAAGATCAACATTAAGGATATGGTTACGAATACCGACCAGGAGATTATTGCCGATGTATATGTACCCATTTACGGCGCTGCAGATTTGCATACACACCTGATGAGCCATTTGGCTATGGGCAATAAATTAATTTATGGTGCCCCTGATATCGGGTCATTAGTACCCGCGGGAACGCATAAAAGAGGGTTTGATGCTTTTGCTCCTGAATGTAACCCCACTGAAGAAAGAGCAACAACCATTGAACATGCTTTGGGCAACTGCGATGCCGCACATGGCGGCTGGGGCGTTGAAAATGACTGCGGCAATTATTTGCGTGCAGCCATTTTAAATGCCGCTTTTGATGGAGAGTACGAGCATCGGGTTCCAATGGAAAACAACTTGCATGGTGATCATCCGCATGCGGGCTACCCTAACTTTCAACACTGGCCACATTTTTCCAGCGCTAGCCACCAGCAGATGTATGCCGACTGGATTAAGCGTGCGTACGAAGGAGGTTTGCGGGTGCTGGTAACGTTAACAGTAAACAGTGAATTGCTTGGCGCAGTGTTAAGTGGCGATCCACCGTTTGATGATAAGACTGTTGCTGATAAACAATTGGATGAGATAAAATTGTTTGTTGAAAGACATTCAGATTTTATGGAGATAGCCAGCACACCCCTGGACATGCGAAGGATTATTCGCAGCAATAAAATGGCAGTGGTGATAGGAATGGAAGTGGATAACATCGGTAATTTTAACTACGCTACTGTTTCAGCAAATGAGACTGCCGTAAAAGCCGAAATCCGGCGGCTGTATAACAAAGGGGTTCGTTATATTTTCCCCATTCATTTAGTGAATAATAAGTTTGGAGGCTCGGCAGTGTATAGTCTGCTATTTAATTTGAGTAACAAGTATACCAACAGTCGGCCCTTACCCTGGGGTGCACCCATTCCGCCGGGACTTATGTTTAACATGCAAAGGGCAACAGACCCTCGCATTCATTATACATTGAACCTTACCGGTGTACCGAGTGCCGGAGCAATGAATGCCGCTATTGTTGGTATGGGAATTTTGTTCGATGGCATATCAGAAATTCCATTTCCACCTGCTTTAAATCTTGATCCCTTCAGCTCAGACTTTTGCCCAATGCCGAAGCTGGGTTGCATACAGCAGTTTAAAATTGTAAAAAGTTTATTGACCCTCGATCCGGCCTGGGATATTTACAACAGTATTAGCGGCGGGCAACAAAATTCATTAGGGTTAACCTCTTTAGGAATAATTGCTATAAAAGAGATGATGAAACTTGGAATGATCATAGATATCGATCACATGAGCGATCATTCCGTAGCAGGCGCTTTAGAACTTGTCAATCAATTTGAATACCCGGTAGCATCCGGTCACAACGGAATGAGAGATGGATTTTTTGAAAACGTCGGGCATAAAGTAAGTGAGAACCAGCGCACCAATGAGCAGTTACAAACAGTGAAAAAGTGGGGCGGTGTTTTTGGTTTAGGGATAGGGGAATCAACGTCCGCACAATACCTGACTAATTTCAGGATTGCTATGAGTGCCAATAAAATGAATGGTGGTGGTATAATGATGGGATCAGATATTAACGGCTTTGTTACCATGCCAAAACCCCGGCACGGAGCGGGAAGGGGAGCAGAACGAAGCCGGTACAGCGGAAGTATTTCTAGCAACTGGAGCCGCGAAGTTCAATATGCTGCCGAAGGCTCGGCAACTTTCAATCCAACCACTGGTGCGCATCGTTTACGCAAGTATACATTCGGAAACAAACCGTGGGACTATAATACGGAAGGAGTAGCTCACATTGGTCTATTTCCGGATTATTTCCAGGATCTAAAAAACCTTGGTATGACCACAACAGAGCGCCAGGTATTTTTTACCGCAGCCGATTATTTTGTAACCATGTGGGACAAATGTTTGATCAGTAAAGGGAACGTGCGATAGCGCAGACATTCGATTAGGGTTACAAAAAAGCAATTATTTCTGTTGATAAATTACGCTGTGTTCCTCTGTGCCGTGACCTTTTTCTATGGTTCAACTTAAGTAATTTGATACAGATAAACCATACTTAATCAATGTTAAATAGTATTTAGTTCTCTTAAGTTTTTTTACACTAAAAAAATCCATTATGAAAGTTCTGATCGCTTCAATTTTCGCAATGTCTTCTACCTGTTATGCTTCGGCACAAACCGTAGCCGACAAAGTAAAAACGAAAACAAACCAGCGCGTTGAAAGTAAGACCGATCAAACCATTGATAAGGGGCTTGACAAGGCACAGCAGGCACTGGACAGCCTTTTTAAAAAGAAAAATAAAACCACAAAAACAACCACCACGGAATCTTCATCCGCCAAAAACAACTCTGTAAACAGTGAACAAAAAGAAGTGTTGCAGTCCGGTCAATCCGCATCGCAAACCACCGCATTTTCTGATTTTGTGCCTGGCACCAAAGTGATTTTCGCTGATGATTTTAAACTGGATGCCATGGCGGATTTTCCAGCAAAATGGAATACGAACGGCAGCGGCAAAATTGTAACAATTGATGGACAGCCAGGCAAATGGCTCGATATTGTTCATGGCTCGGTAGTAAACCCCGTACTTGATAAACCTCTGCCAGAAAATTGCACGATTGAGTTTGACTTGTACCTGCAGGTGCAGGGCGAACGCTTAACACCTTATATCAATTTTGGTCTTACCCCTGTAAAAGATGTAATGCGGGAAGACCTTGGCTATAAAGACAAATTTTTTGTGGGTATCAACCGATACAATGAAAATGATGGAAGAACCCTGGAGTATGGCTTGAAAGAAGTGGTTGGGAATAAAAATGATTTTCCATTGCCATCTTATGTAAACAAAGTGCTGCACGTAAGCATGGCAATGAATAAAGCACGTGTAAGGGTGTACTTCGATAAAACAAAACTGATTGACCTGCCCCGAGCATTAACACCTGAACTCCGAAACAATTTTTATTTCGCTAACATGGGAATGGTGCCTGCGTCGGAACTTGGTGTGCTCGTCGCCAACCTTCGTATTGCATCTTCTGAAACCGATGCCCGCAGCCTCCTCATCAAACAATTAATGGAAGAAGGGAAAGCCGTTACCAATGATATTTTATTTGATGTGGGCAGCGACGTAATCACAAGAGAATCTTACGTTATTATTAACCAGTTTGGTGAGGCCTTGAAAACAAATGCTGACCTTAGAATAAAAATTACCGGGCATACAGATAGCGATGGCACTGCCATGAAAAACCTGGAGCTTTCAAAAAACAGGGCCGCATCGGTAAAAAGATACTTAGCTTCCAATTATTATATCGAAGGTTCCCGTATTCAAACAGATGGAAAGGGAGCCACAGAACCTGTGAGCGATAACAGCACGCCATCGGGCAAAGCAAAAAACAGGAGGGTGGAGTTTGTGAAATTGTAATCTCCGGTAAGCAATTAAATATTTACGACATTTAGCGTATTGTAATCCAACTCTATTTAAGCCGTTTCTTATTCAATGTTGAGGAAAGCCAGCCCGGAAAAAAATCAATCAACACTAAACTTTGCATTTATGAAACGGTATTTACAAGTTGTTATGCTTGTTATTTTATTTGGATTTTCCCCTGGCAATATACTCGCCCAACACCAAAAGTATCATCGGATACAGGCAACCATTCCAAACAAACAATTCCAGCAACTAATGCTGGAAGGTTTGGAAATTGACCACTTCACCCATGATAATGGTGTTTTGATTGCTGAAGTATCGGATAGCGATCTAAAACTATTACGGAAGAACAAGATCAAATTTCAATTTATTATTGAAGACATTGAAAAGAACCTTGCCTCCTACAATGCCAAAATTGATGAACGTGCGGCCACCACGTCGTTTCCGTCGGCACGTACGGTGGCTACTCCCGCCAACTTCGGAACAGGCGGAACCTATGGCCCCTCAGGTGGCGTAACCAAACATTTTACTTTCCAGGAAATGCAGAATGAACTGGATGCAATGCGCACATTGTACCCAAACCTGGTCACCGTAAAATCGAGCATTGGCACAACCGATGAAGGAAGATCGCTTTATATGGTAAAGATTAGCGACAATGCAGATGTAGATGAAGAAGAGCCGGAGGTTTTTTTAAATGCCGTGCACCATGCAAGGGAACCCATAGGGATGACACAATTGATTTTTTTTATGTGGTATGCGCTTGAAAATTATAATACCGATAAGGAAATTCAAACCTTACTTAACAGCACTGAAATTTACTTAGTACCCTGCGTAAATCCCGACGGCTATGTTTATAACGCCACGGCAAACCCGGCCGGCGGTAGTATGTGGCGTAAAAACAGACACAACAACGGCAACGGTACTTTTGGTGTTGACAATAATAGAAATTACAGCTATGGCTGGGGTGGCAGTGGTGCCTCTTCTACAACCAGTTCAGAAACTTATCGTGGTACGACGGCTTTTTCAGAAAAGGAAAACCAGGCCATCCGCGACTTTTGCAACTCCCGCCATTTTGTTTCCGAATTCAACAATCACTCGTATGGTAATTATTGTATTTATCCATTTTCTGCCGCACCGGTAAATAATAATCCGGAGATCCCATTGTTCAGGCAACTCTCTGTTTTTCTTACCGAAGACAACAGCTTTGTTTATGGCAACTGCCAGGAAACCCTGAACTATATAGCCAGCGGAGAAGCTGCCGACTGGGCTTATGCCGAACAAACTACCAAGCAAAAAATGTATGGCTTTACGCCGGAAATCGGCAATTCATCCGATGGCTTTTACCCGGCATCGTCCCGTATTTTGCCGTTGTGCAATTCAATGTATGTAATGAATTTAAACTTGCTGAAAGTATCCACAAGCTATGGGCTGGTAACAACCTCTGCGCCTGCAACGGTATCTGGCTTTTCGGGAAACATTCCTTTTAGTTTAAAAAATTACAGCATCTATCCCGCTACATACGATGTTGCGGTTACTTCAGCTTCCCCGTTTATTACCGCCATCGATGCTGGTAAAACCATTTCGTCTTCCACCATTTTTGAAACTACCAGCAACCAGTTTAATTACACCTTGGATGCCGGCATACCAGACGGTACTATTATCAGTTTTACCATCAGCACCAACAATGGCCATCATACCCGGTACGACGATATTTCGATACAGTACAGGTGTACCGCTCCTTCGGGTACTTCAACCACCAACATTACCTCCTCGTCCGCTACGGCAAACTGGGCAGCATTAAGCGGAACAACCGACTATTATTTATCGTACAAACAAGCATCCGCAACATTGTGGGGTAGCGATGTATTAGTGGCAGGAAGCACTAACGGTTCATTCACTGGGTTAGCTGCGGGCACTGCCTATAACTGGCGGGTTCGCGATGTTAATTGTACCAACCAATCCACTGTTCAAAGTTTTACTACACTCGTAATATGTAATAGTCCATCTCCATCAGCATCGTCCATAACGTCTACCGGGTTTACAGTAAGCTGGCCGCTTGTAAGTGGTGCATCATCATACACCGTACAAACCAGGATGCAGGGTACAACCACCTGGACGAGTTCAAACGTCACCGCCACATCAAAAGCAATAACTGGTCTTTCTACCAACAAGGTGTATGAATTTCGTGTGAGTTCAAACTGTTCCTCTGGTGCCAGTTCATTTTCGGAAATACAAACGGTAACAACCACCTACTGCCTATCTAACGGCACAAACAACATCAACGATTGGATTGATTACATTCAGTTAGGTGGCATCTCCAGAACATCTTCAAAGGAAACTGGGGGGTATGTCAACACCGGCCTATCAACCAATCTTGTACGAGGCGTTCGCTACACCATCACCTTTAGCGCCGGATTTACTTCAACCATCTATAAAGAAAACTGGAAAATATATATCGACTACAACCAGGATGGTGATTTTAATGATGGAAATGAAAGGATTGAATCGGTACGCAAAACGGGGGCAGGAAACTACACGGCTAACTTCACGGTGCCCAATAGTGCATTGCTCTCAACTACCAGAATGAGGGTGATAATGAGCAGGTCGGATGTAAGCAACGCCTGCACATCATTTGCCTATGGCGAGGTAGAAGATTATGATGTGAACATTAGCAGCAGTGCAGAGTTATCCGATGCTGCCAATAGCGCTATCCAAATACAAGTTATGGAAGATGCGGATGCAGCCGGCATCAACGCCAGGGTTCATCCTAACCCGTTCAGTAACCAAATTACCATCAGTTTAAACAATGCGTATAAAACGCCGGCTACTGTCAAGCTGGTAAATATGTATGGGGTCACTATTTATAAAAACCTGGTTGGGTTGGGTGTTTCCAACCATCGAATAAATACATCGGCACTTTCGCCAGGCACCTATATGCTGCTGATTGAAAACGGGAAAGCACGAAAGACTTTCAAGCTGGTGAAATGATCGTTGCAAACCCAACTTCAAATCGATTTAAATTGAAAGCGAAATCCCGGGAGCAAGTAACCCCGGGATTTTTTTATGGTTGTTGATGTTGGTAATTTATAGTGGCCAAACTGTGTTACCTCTTTCAACATTGTTGCATCGCCCTCTTGTACTTACCCTGGTTATGCAACATTTTTTTATGGGTTATGTAGCACGCTTTCTAAATAAACATTTTCTGCTTACGGTAGAACGTGCTTTGCCCCTAACAAATTTTATGTATTTTGATCAACCGCCAACCTGCAAAAACCCTACACCATTTCTTAACATTCAACAACCAAACAACTTTTTATGAAACAATGCAAATTCATTTTACTGGTTGCACTTGCTATTGCGGGTTGCAGCGAAAAAAAGGAAGAGAAGATCACCGATATTCCAGTTACAACACAATCCAAAGAAGCCGCAGCTTCGTTTCAACAAGGACTTCAGCTAAGCGATGAAGGCGATGTGCAAAAAGCGAGGCTGGCATTCGCAAAAGCAATTGAACAGGATTCAACGCTGGGTATTGCTTATTTGTATAAGGCTAATACGGCTACATCAAACAAAGAGTTTATGGATGATTTTGCAAAAGGAAAAGCCCACTTAAATTCCGCCAGCGATTGGGAAAAAATGTATGCCGAATTAGAAAATACCTATTTAACCGGCGACTATGACAAACGCATAGATGTTGCCAAAAAGATAGCCGATAAATATCCTGATGCTGCACGGGCACAGGTTGAACTTGGCAATACCTACCTGGGAAGTAATGATTTTACCAGGTCACGGCAGTGTTATACCAAAGCTGTAGAGTTAAATCCAAAATGGATCGGGGGCTATAGTTCCCTGGTTGCTTCTTATCTTTTTAACGAGCCAAAGGATTTTAAAAAGGCGGAAGAGAATGCACTTAAGGCGGCTGAGCTTGCCCCCTCAAATGCCGGCGTCCAAATAACTTTGGGAGATTGCTACCGTGCTGAGAACGATCTCGAAAAAGCGAAAGCGGCTTACTCAAAAGCTATAGAACTCAGCCCGGATAATTCAGCCGGCTATTACAAACGGGGACATGCAAACGTTTTTATGGGTAAGTACGATGAAGCCCGCAAAGATTATTCGGAAGCTGGTAAGTATGATGACATAAAAACAAACAAAGATTTTAATATCGCCAACACATATATATACGAGGGTAATGTGGGCGCAGCAACAAAATACCTGTCTGATGCAATGGCGAAGGCAGATATGTCAACAGAGCCAGATGATAAAAAAGTGGGACAGAAACTTGGGTTTCTAAATTCATCTGCAATGATTGCCTTGCATACGGGTGACGGAGCAAAATTAAAAGAGTTAACAACAATGATGCAGCCACTATCTGATATGATAAGTAAAGAGATTGGTACACAAGAGGCCAAATTGCAGGGAGAAGCACAGGTATTGTACTGGCAGTCGATAGCCGCCGCTGCTGCTGGTAATTATGATGAGGCAAAAACAAAAGCTGAACAAATAAAAACAACACTGAACCCCGTTAAAGACCCGCTAAAGCTGCAGCAGTACAACTTCGCATTGGGCTATTTAGCCATGAAGCAAAAGAATTATGGCGATGCAGTAAGCCATTTTGAGAAAGCAGATCCTAATGCTATTTACAATACGTATTGGCTGGCTGTTGCAAATGAAGCGGCAGGAAATAAAGACAAAGCCGGAACGCTGTATAAAGAAGTTGCCAACTATAACTTCAACGATATTGGCTATGCATTGGTAAGAAGTGATGTGAAGAAGAAGGCAAGCATGCCATAATTATTACGAAGTTGTAGATGATTTTAAAAGCGATCCAGACAAGCGGGCTGTTTGGATCGCTTTTATTTAGTGTGTGCTGGTTTCACCGTTACCTTCCAGCTTCGCAATTGTTTTCTTCGCTGCGGCCAACCGTATCCTTTTATTCTTCTCCACCATTTTATGTGTTATCCAATGTTCAAGTTGATGATGGGCGGGCACAAGCAATGCTGCCACGCAAACCATAATTAATAGCATGAGCAGGGGTGTGTGGTGCGTTAGTTCGCCAATGAAGGGATGTATAAAAAGATTGATAAACTCAAACACAAGCAGTAAGGCAACCACACCAAGAAACCTGATCACTTTTTCATTTGCGATAATGGAATGACTGAATAAAAGAAATAGTATGATGAAGGAGATTAAACTAAAACCGATGGCGGCGTATTGAAGATTGCGGTTTCGTTCTTCTGTTGCTTTTAATTTATCACCTTCTCTTTCCTGTTGGCGAAGCATTTCATTATAGGAGAGGTTTTCTATTTGCTTTACCTTTTCTGCACTAAACATACTGTCTTTACCAGCCACAGCTATCTTATAGTAATTAAAACTTTTGTTTACGTCCTGCTTTTCATAAAGAGCAGATAATAAACCGGCGGACTTAAAAACGATGTCTCCATTATTATGTTCCTGTGCTGACTGCAATCCTTTTTCAGCATACGCTAAACAGGAATCCATTTGTCCTGTTTGCCGGAACAGTTTTGCCATACTTACATAAATATCCGGAAGTGTAAATACAAAGCCTGCTGTATATGGAATAGCCATGCGATAATATTCTAACGAAAGTTTGGTATTACCCATGCTTTCATGAATGTCTCCTAGTGTGTGTAGCGAATTGGTTAATGCATTGGAGTCCTTAGAAACTATTGCATTTTGGTAGCTTTGATTACCGTAAAACAATGCTGAATCGGGCTTGTTCAATTGAAAATAAGCCCTTGCTATGTCGTACGACTGCACTGCAATTCCCCGTACATTATTTATACTTTTTGAGATACTTAATGCCCGGAGGCAATAATTTAATCCCTGTCTATAATCCCCTTGTTTTAAATATACTGCTCCTATGTTAGCTGTGGCGAATGTAATACCAGATAAGTAGTTGGTCTCTTCACTAATTTGTAAACACTGGAGATAAAATTCCATGGCTTTGGTATAATTACTGTTTCCAAAAAAATAATTGCCAATTGCGTTATTACATTCTGCTTCCCCATTGCTATATTTTATTTTTTTAGCCAGCGCCAGGGATTGTAATAAAGTTGTGAGGTTTCTTTCTCTGAAGCCAGTTACCCTCAAAAGCCTCACTCGTGAAGTATCAGCATTTGTTTTAAACAGAGCAATCTTTAAACTGTCTGAAAGATTTGGATTGGGTTGGGCATGAAGCATGAAACTCAAAAAAATGGTTATTATGAGAGCGATTAGTTTTTTCATGACAGTGAATTTGTTGATTCACCTTCTAATGTTGCAATAGTTTTCTTCGCAGCCGCCAATCGTATCTTCTTATTCTTCTCCACCATTTTATGTGTTATCCAATGTTCCAGTTGATGATGGGCGGGCACAAGCAATGCTGCCACGCAAACCATAATTAATAACATGAGCAAGGGAGAGTGGTGGGTTAATTCGCCAATGAAGGGATGTATAAAAAGGTTGATGAATTCAAACACAAGCAGTAAAGCAATCACCCCAAGAAACCTGATCACTTTTTCATTGGCGATAATGGAGTGACTGAATAAAAGAAATAGTATGATGAAGGAGATTAAACTAAAACCAATAGCGGCATATTGAAGATTGTGGTTCCTCTCCTCATTCGCTTTTAATTCTGCT
>JANPIA010000023.1:0-2748 GCA_031424735.1 Segetibacter sp. | reverse complement strand
CTGGATGACAGCTCCGGAGGCCAAAGAATATGGCCTGGTGGATGAAGTGCTGACGACCAACCCCCGGAAAGAGAAAAAAGACAAGTAAGACGGGGTGAAAAGTCGAAAGCAGAAACTCTATAAATATTCAATCACAGAGTTTCATCTTTTGATTTTTACCTTTTGAATTTTGAATTCATTGTAAACCTAAAAGAATTTTAAGATGAGTTTTTCTGATTTATTGACGAACCGTTATTTGCATACTATGCAACCTGAACCAGGAGTTCCCGGCGAACCGGAGCCGGATGATGAAGAAAAAGAAGAGCGGGCCGAAACGGATACCCGCATGTTATACAAGCGCCTTGAAAAATACTTTTTTGAAACCCGTGCCATCTACCTCTGGGGTGTGGTAGACGATAAGTCTGCAAAAGATGTGGTGACCAAGTTACTGCTGCTTGAAGCAGATGCTCCCGGCAAGGAAATTAAATTTTATATCAGCAGCCCCGGTGGTTCTGTTACCAGCGGAATGGTGATCTACGATACCATGAAACTGATCTCCTCACCTATCAGCACGATCTGTATGGGTTTGGCAGCATCAATGGGTAGTATTTTGTTAAGTGGTGGCGAAAAGGGCAAGCGCTATATTTTCCCGCATGGCGAAGTGATGATACATCAGCCTTCCCTGGGCGGCCATATCCAGGCTGTAAGTGCCGATATGGAAATACATGCCGAGCAGATTTTGCGTACAAAAGAAATGGGTGCGAAAATACTTGCTGACAATACCGGCCAGACCATCGAACGCATCCGCAAAGATTTTGAACGCGACTACTGGATGGATGCTGAAAAAAGCATCGAATACGGAATAGTAGATAAGATCATGAAAAAGATCTAAGGGCCACCCTGCCCCTCCGGTGGAAAGGTAATTCAGGCACAGACCTTTGCTTTTGTACAATACTGACTAGCTCCTGTCAATTTATTGATGGGGGCTTTTCTTTTTTAACGACGGGAACTCCAGGTTCACGGAGAAGCAGAGGGATAAAAAAGGCAACAGGGCCACGAAGCACAATGGCTATAAGGTTTATAGGCAGCAATGCAAAGCGAACGATGCAATTATTTCTTCTTTTTACAACGATCGGCCTGATAGTTCTACGTTGCTTTTAGCCTGTCCTTTAGATTTGCATTCATTGATATGGATAGGATTTGTATTATTCTTCTTTTTCTTTTTGCATGTACCTTTTTGTGTAGATAATCTAACCATCGGCAGCGGTGCATTATTCGCTTGTCAGGGTTTTTATACCCATAGCATGATATAATCCGCTGCCGTTTTTCCCTTAGTGGCCAGATAACAATTAGGGTTTTATACCCATTATTAAGGACTTGGACCGATGGGGCAAAATGGTTAGATCATCCAACAAAATTAAATACAAAGACTATGAACAAGGACATGCAGTTTTTTATTGGCATTGATGTTTCCAAACCCTGGTTTGATGCTTCTCTTTTACCTGTTACCGGTCACATAAAAGGGGACATTGTCTGTGGACGCTTTGATAATACACCACAAGGCATAAAAGCGTTTTATGGCTGGTTAAAGTATCATAAGGTTTCCTTTGATGAGAACACGCTTGCAGTCATTGAGAACACGGGGATTTATCACCGCCTGATCTGGTCTTTTTGCTCTACTTACCACCTGCTGCTGCACATTGGCAATGCAGCCCATATTAAAAGGTGCTTTGGTATTGCCAGGGGTAAAAGTGATAAAATTGACAGCAGGCGTCTTTGCATGTATGGTTTCAGGGAGCATGAAACGCTGAAAGCTGCACCTGGCTTGAATCCTGTGCTCCTGCAGTTAAAAGATCTGAATACCTCAAGAACAAGGCTCGTTTCGCAGCTGGGCAGCAATAAAACCTATCTTAGAGAATTAAGGAGTATAAGCGACAAAGGTGTACAAAAGACATTGGAGCAAGCCTATAAAAAAGCCATTGAGGGACTTCAGGCATCTATCAAAGCAATAGAAGCAGAAATAGATAAGATCATCAGGGTAAACAAAGACCTGAAGGCCAATTATGATCTGCTGGTAAGCGTACCTGGCATTGGCCATTTAACAGCCGTTTATTTAATTTGCTGCACAGCTAACTTTTCTTCAAAAATCAGTGGTAAACAACTTGCCTGTTATGCTGGCGTAGTGCCCTTTGAACATACAAGCGGCATTAGTATAAAAGGTAAAAACAGGGTGCATCCCATGGCAAACAAAGAACTTAAAAAGATGCTGCATCTTGGTGCTCTGTCAGCCATTCAATACTATCCGGAATTTACACACTACTATAAACGCAAAAAAGAAGAAGGAAAAAACAGCATGAGTATCCTTAATGCCATTAGAAATAAAATTGTACTCAGAGCAGTGGCTGTCGTCAATAAACAACAACCTTATACAAACAACTGGCCACAGGCAGCCTGAAAAATTAAAAAATTAATTTTGAATAGTCATAACAATCATGCTGACGAAGGACGGATCGTTGCATTGTGCTTTAAGAAAAGATAGTAACCTGTTGTGCTCATTTTATAAGCTGCTTAGCTCACATTTCAACGATGGCTACTCTGTCGGGGCAGTGCAGAGCATACGCTTATTTACAGTCCACAGTCAAATATTTTCCTGTAAAAGCAAGGGTCTGTGTGGTGGGAAGCCTCTCCGTTGGAGGGATTTGGTGCGGCCTTTGCGTGAAGCATGCCGTAAAACATTACTGTCTGACCGACACAGTATGCCTGCTAATC
>JANPIA010000022.1:0-10814 GCA_031424735.1 Segetibacter sp. | reverse complement strand
GTCCTGAGGAAGATGGTTGGAGCAAGTCCCTTTATAAATCTATCAAATAATCAATCATGGCAAAAGCAGCTAAAACAGCGATAAAAACTAAAGACCAGAAAGCCGCAGCAGAAGCTAAGAACTGGAGTAAAGTAATTAAAGCTGTACGGAGTCCTAAAACCGGGGCCTACACGTTTAAAGAAGCAATTGTTCACAAGGATAAAGTGAAAGACTTTTTATCCGCTAAGTAATTGCCTAAAGAATTAATAATGAAGCTGTCCGCACATACCGGACGGCTTTTTGTATTTTACATCCATTCTGCTTATACCTCAAAATATAAAACATGAGTTTTTTTGGAAAACTGTTTGGTAAAAAAGAAAAAGAAAGTTTAGACCAGGGCTTGCAAAAAACCAAAGAAAATTTTCTTTCAAAAATTACAAAAGCTATTGCGGGAAAAACGACCGTTGATGAAGAAGTACTCGACAATTTGGAAGAAGCTTTGGTAAGTGCAGATGTAGGGATTGACACAACGGTGGAAATAATTAATAGAATTGAAAAAAGAGTCAGCCAGGATAAATATTTAAATACCAGCGAATTAAATAGAATTCTTCAAAGCGAGATAGAAGGTATGTTGGTAGATGCACCCGAGCAGAGTTATAAAGATTTTTCTACTCCGGAGGGCACAAAGCCATATGTGATTTTAGTAGTGGGCGTGAACGGCGTCGGCAAAACAACCACAATTGGCAAGCTTGCCTACAACTTTTCAAAAGCGGGCAAGTCGGTTTTACTGGGTGCTGCAGATACTTTTCGTGCGGCTGCGGTCGATCAGCTGACCATTTGGAGTGAGCGAACGGGTGTCCCGATTGTAAAACAGGCAATGGGAAGCGATCCGGGAGCAGTTGCGTTTGATACAGTGCAAAGTGCGATGGCAAGGGGTACCGATGTGGTAATTATTGATACGGCAGGAAGGCTTCATAATAAGGCATACCTGATGGAAGAGTTAAGTAAAATTAAGAGGGTAGTGCAAAAAGTAATCCCAGACGCGCCCCATGAGGTTTTGTTAGTTTTGGATGGATCTACGGGTCAGAATGCTTTAGAGCAGGCTAAACATTTTACCGCATCAACAAATGTAACATCATTAGCAATCACAAAGTTAGATGGGACTGCTAAAGGAGGCGTTGTGCTGGCAATTGCCAATCAGTTTAAAATACCTGTGAAATTTATTGGGGTGGGTGAAAAAATGGAAGACTTGCTGATTTTTGATAAACACGAGTTTGTAGATAGCCTCTTCAATTTATCTGGTAGTTAGTTTTTGGCCCATATTTGATTAAAGTTGATTCCAGTATGCAAATAATACTTTTTGACAGTGGAAATCGCCAGGCGCTCTTCCCGTTAAGTCTCACACGGGCGATTGGTCATATTCGTAGTGGAATTTTTACCCAGGTAGACCGATGGAAGAAACTTACCGAACTTCCGGTTGGCACATTTAGCGAGGCATATTTGGAAAACAAGCCCGTTGTTTACCGAGGGGAGTGTTTGGTGGTAGATGCGGCATTGGTTCCGGATAGAAAAGTTATCGACAAATTGTTGTCTATTAACTTGCAGGAAGCATTTGTTGATGAAAAGGGTTTAGTTGCGGGCATGGCGATAATAGACCATGACGTGAGCTTTCAAAATTTGCTGTCACTGTTCTCAACTATTGAAAAGGTGTCTGCTGTTACCCGGTTTGAACATCCCAGTGATTTTTTTAAATGGAACGATATCGCTTTACATTTTGACTTTGATCTTATAACTTCAAAAAGGCAGTCATCAACAGCCGCCACGTCAGTAGTATTAATTAATCCAGATAGGATTTTTATTGAGGAAAGCGCAACGCTTTGCCATTGTATTTTAAATGCTACCGATGGTCCCATCTATATTGGCCCTAATACCGAAATAATGGAGGGGTGTTTGGTACGCGGACCTTTTGCGCTATGTGAAGGAGCAAAGCTAAAAATGGGATCCAAAATTTACGGCGCTACAACCATAGGTCCATATTGTGTGGCAGGAGGCGAAATTAAAAACAGTATAATGATGGGTTATAGTAACAAAGCACACGACGGTTACCTGGGTGATAGTATAATTGGCGAGTGGTGTAACCTTGGTGCCGGAACCAGTAATAGTAATGTAAAAAATACCGGAAGCGAAGTAAAGGTTTGGGATGCGCTTCGTAAAGATTTTGTTTCGGCCGGGCTTAAATGTGGTTTGATAATGGGCGATTATTCGAGGGCTGCTATTAACACATCGTTTAATACTGGTACGGTGGTGGGTGTATGTTGTAATATATTTGAGGAAGGGTTAACACCCAAAATTATTCCCAGTTTTACATGGGGTAACAAGGAATTGAGCAGTTACGAACTGGATAAGGCTTTGAAAGATATTGCCAACTGGAAAAGTTTGAAAAATCAGGTCTTTACAAGCAACGATCAAAAAGTGGTTCAATACGTTTTTGAAAATTACAACGATTGAATTGTAGTTTACGATCATAATCTCAAATTAACAGTCAAAACTAAAATATGAGAAAACAAATTGCCGCAGCTAATTGGAAAATGAACTTGAATTTTAAAGAAGCCGAAACCTTGCTTGAAAAAATTATGGCTGGCACAGGCGGGTTGCCAGTATATCAGGAGGTTGTATGTGCAGTCCCTGCTCCTTACCTGGATATGGCGCGGAAAAAAATAGCTGAAAAATCAAATTTTTATATTGCTGCGCAGAATTGTTATTCAAAAAAATCAGGTGCTTTTACCGGGGAAGTTTCGGTTGAAATGTTGCAATCGCTGTCGATAAGTCATGTAATTATTGGGCATAGTGAACGCCGGGAATATTTTAAGGAAAGCAACCAAATGCTTGCGGATAAAATTAATATATGCCTTGATTATAGTATTACACCGATTTTTTGTTGCGGCGAAGCTTTGGACATCCGCGAAAGTGGAGCGCAAAACAGTTATGTTAGCCAGCAGCTCCACGAATCTCTTTATCACTTACCTGCGGAACAACTACAAAAAGTGGTGATAGCTTACGAACCCATTTGGGCCATTGGTACAGGTAAAACTGCATCTAGCCAGCAAGCACAGGAAATGCATGCACACATCCGGAGTGAACTTGCAAACCGTTTTGGCGAAACTGCTAACAACGTTTCCATTCTTTATGGAGGTAGTGTAAAGGCTTCCAATGCAATCGAAATATTTGGTCAGCCAGATGTAGATGGTGGATTGGTTGGTGGCGCCTCACTGGTTGCCGACGAGTTTATTGCTATTTTACAGGCATTAAAGAATTAGATCGTCAAATACTAGTTGATCAGTTGCAGTGTAAAATATTTCTTTTCCTAAACCGGCACCGCGGAAGGATTGCTTTTTGCATCCGGCAACGCGGGCAGTTCAATAACCTCATAGTCATCCAGTTTATCTATGTTTAGTATAGTTTTACTATCGTCCTCATTACGGTTATACATAATGCGGAACTTGGCACCAAATACAAATTCGTTGGCGGTGTAGGATGTTCTCGATACAACTGTGTTAGAAAAACTTTCATCAAATCCTCTGACAAAAACCAATATTTCTGTGCTTGAATTAATGATGTCTTCCTTCGACAAATTATAGAATGGGCTGTTGTCGTCAATAACATGTACCATCGTCCAACTTAGTGCAAGGGTGTTTATTTTGGCAATCTCAAATTGTAGAGAGTAAAAACGGTTTACTCTTGCTCCATCTTCCTGCACTTTCATAGCAACATTTGCTTTTACTTCCGCTTCAGTAAGATGATTGTTTTTATAAGGCACCATCCGGAACATAACCGCCGTTCCATTTTTATAGGGCGTTATCAAAGCGTTTTTGCTGAATTTTAAAAATGCCTGTGGTTTGGAAAACCGCGCATACAGTAAACCTGTGGCTAATGCAAAACTCAATAAACCTAACATGGCCTCAAGCGCAGCCACGGTGCTCGCCAAAAACCCCACCGGGCTAATTCTACCATAGCCAACCGTTGTAAAAGTTTGCGTGCTGAAAAAAAACATTTCGCCAAAATTTTGCAGAACTGAACCTTTGATTATACCAGCAATATGCTCAACACCAATTAATAAATAGACACCCGCGAAAACAATATTGATCGTAATGTAAAAGAGAAATATAATGGCGAGAAACTTCCAGCGGGGTAGGGCAAGCAGCGAATGAAACACACTGAAACGCTCTAAAAAATTAATACCCCGCACTGCCCGGTTGGGTATGCCATTTTTTGTAAAGAACCTTCCACCACTCAAATTGCTGTTGGTACCAAAGCCGGTAGCATCGTTGGTTACAGCTTTTTTATTAAATTTTGCCCACGACATTGCCTGCAAGTTTCGGTTGAGTTATTAATAAACAACGAGTTACTAAAGTATTGTATTTTTAGCCATCAACATACGAGGTATTATATAGATGAGCTTTAAGAAACAGGTAGTGCAAAGTCTTGTTTGGCGCGGCATGTATTTCGTCACTATTTTGATCATGAATATTTTGCTGTCGCGATATTTTGAAGCAGGCAATGCCGGCTGGATTTTCTATATATGCAACAACTTTTCGTTACTGGTTATACTGGTGGGGCTTACCATGGAAACCAGTATTAATTATTACGGCGCTAAAAAAGAAATTGATACCAGCCAACTGGTTTGGTTTTCCTTTTTGTGGACTTTCATTGTTGCGTTAATAGTATTTGTGGGTCTCTGGTTTTATTTCGGACGGTATAAGGATACAACCATAATTACGCGCAGCCAGTATTTGTTTTATGCCATTTGCTATATAGCCGGAATTCAACTCACCAACATTTTTACCGTTCTTTTTTATGCCCGTAAAAATTTCTTTCTCCCAAATTTTCTGATGGTGTTGCTTAACGTGGTACTCATTATCATCATACCAAAACAACAAGGCATAAACCATACAAATGCTACGCTCTTCATTTACATTTACTTTTCTTACTTCATTATAACGGGGCTTGTTCTTGCCATTTCGTTTATGGTAAAACATAAAAGCTGGCAGCGTATTTCCCTACCAGCTATGCCCGAAATAAAATTGTTGTTGCGTTATGCAGTGGTGGCGCTTGCTGCCAATGTTATCTTCTTTTTAGTGTACCGGGTAGATTATTGGTTTGTAAAAAAGTATTGTACCGAAGCAGAACTTGGCAATTACATACAGGTATCAAAACTGGCGCAAATGATGCTCATTATTCCATCCATTATTTCAAGCGTTGTATTTCCGCATATAGCCAGTGGTGTTGAAAGGGTGGCGGTGAAGGATAGCATACTACGCATTGGAAGGCTAATTTCCATTCTATACTTATTCATATTCATTATCGTTCTAATTTTTGGGCAGTGGTTTTTCCCCGAAGTGTTTGGATACACCTATACATTAATGTTTGTGCCGTTTCTATTTTTATTACCGGGGGTTTGGGCATTAAGCAACCTATCGATTTTAAGCGCTTATTTTGGTGGTGTTAATAAGGTACGGGTAAACGTGCAGGGCGCTGCAATCGCCTTGATATTTATACTTGCCGGCGATATTGTTTTTATACCACTTTATGGTATAAAAGCAGCTGCTATCGTAAGCTCGGTTGGTTACCTTGTAAACTTTCTGTATTCGTTTGTGAACATGCGTAAGGAGCATGCGGTTTCGTTAAAGGAGTATTGGTATGTTAATAAAGATGATATACAATGGCTGCGATCGATACTTCAACCATAAAAAATTTACACCTGCCCGCCGGTGGCTATGTACTTGTTTTACCAGGATGGTACCCCACCTGGTTAGATGCATACACGGGTGATTTTAACCAGCGGCAGGTATGGGCAGCAGGTTTAAAAATTCCACAAGTAGTTTTATATATTGGCAAAGCTCCCATTGGGAGTTTACCGGCGGTTGAAGTGCGGAGTCGGCAGGTAACCGAAACGGTGGTGGAGATCATCGTACTTTATCCCGAGCATCATTTCTTCGATTCGGTCCGCTCAAATACTACCTTCTTCCAGCTTTTAAAACAGTTTTCCAAAATTATAGTTGAGCGGTGGGGAAAGCCTGATTTACTGCACGCCTACATAGTAATCCGCGGCGGATTGGCAGCATGGCACTTAAGCAGAAATTGGAAAATACCCTTTGTGCTGAGTGAACATTGGACGATCTACTACCCGGAAGATCCTGGTTATCTAAAAAAGCGTAACCCGGTTTTCAGGCACCTGGTAAAGGTGGTGCTGGCAAAGGTTTCCGCTTTTATGCCGGTAGCAAACCAGTTACGTTTGCAAGCCGAGAAGTTTTTAAAACCCCTTCCTTCATTTGTAGTACCAAACGTGGTAGATACTGAAATTTTCTGTTTGGATAACGTCAGAAAATCAAACCCGACTTTTCGCTTTGTGCATATTTCCACCATGACTTACCAAAAAAATCCGGAGGGTTTATTAAGGGCATTTGCAAAATATAATCGGCAAAATACAAATTGTTGCCTGTGGCTCACCGGTCCGTATCCACAAGAAGTTTTTGACTACGCGCACCAACTCCAACTGGGCAAAGCGGTTCACTTTACCGGCTCCGTAACATACCACGAAGTAGCGGGTATTTTAAGGGAATCGGATGCACTCGTATTATTCAGTCGCTACGAAAACCTGCCCTGCGTAGTGCTTGAAGCGTTGTGTTGCGGCGTGCCTGTTATCAGTACCAACGTAGGCGGCATTAGCGAGGTTGTTGATAAATCGAACGGGCTACTGATACCGGCAGGCGATGAAGAAGAACTGTGCTCCTCCTTTCACCAAATGGTTGCTGGGTATCTAAATTACGATCGGTTCAGCATTGCCGCCGAAGCAAAACAAAAATATAGTTACGATGCTGTTGGCAATCAAATTATGCAAGCTTATAAATCGGTAATTGAATAAAAACCTGCATTACTTATTTTGAAAATACACGGCAAAAATGTTCCTTCCGGCAATGAAGAATAAAAAGATAGATTTGCCGCTGCAACCCAATCCTTATGGCTGAAAAGTATAATCAAATCAGGGCGATGCTTGCCATTACCAGGGCAAGTTTACAGGCAATTATGCGAAGTCCTTCCGCCATTATTTTCAGCCTGGCCTTTCCTATGATCTTTATATTAGTGTTTGGTTTTATTGGTGGCGGCAGCCAGGTTTCTTTTCAAATATCAATTGATAAAACTTCCGATACTTTAAACCCGGTGTACCTGGCCCTTCGTTCCGTTCCGGGTATCAAAATCGTTAAAAAAAATGAGAACGATACACGGGAGGACCTCGAGAAAGGTAGGATCACAGCTGTGCTCAAAATCACAAAAAATTCCAATCCAAAAATTCCCTATACCATTGATATCCGCAGTTCGGAGTCGGTAAACCCGCAAAACCTGCAGGTACTTCAATCCATACTTAACTCCATCATTGCAGGCATTAACCGCAACCAGTTTCCGGAGGCACCCACTATGGCCGTCATCAACAACGATATTCAAAAAATACCCGGCAGAACTTTCCGGCGTATCGACTTTATTTTGCCGGGGCAACTCGGCTTTTCCTTATTGAGTGCAGGTGTTTTTGGTGTAGCCTTTTTGTTTTTCAACCTGCGACAGCAGTTGGTTTTAAAGCGCTTTTTTGCAACACCCATCAAACGAGGTTACATTGTTTTAGGCGAGGCCATCAGTAGGGTCATCTTTCAAATGCTAACAGCCGTTGTCATTATTGTTGTTGGCTACTTCGCATTTCATTATACGCTGGTTCATGGTTTAATAACCTTCCTCGAAATAATGGTACTAAGCTTTATAGCGTTGCTGCTTTTTATGGGTTTGGGGTTTATTGTCAGCGGCATGGCAAAAAACGAGAGTACCATACCGCCATTGGGTAACCTTATTACACTGCCTCAATTTTTATTAGCAGGCACCTTTTTCCCAATCGAAGTTTTTCCATCGTGGCTGCAACCCATTTGCAGGGTATTACCGCTAACCCATTTCAACAATGCGATGCGAAAAATTGCTTTTGAAGGAGCACATTTATCGGACTGTTTTAACGAACTGGGAATACTTCTTTTATGGAGTGTGGTTGTTTACATAGTTGCCATTAAAGTTTTTAAGTGGGAGTAGTATGCGAATGATAAAACTTGCAGGCATAAGCCTTGTTATTTTATTTATGTTGGCAACAGCTATGTCGTTATTGTTGCCTTCAACCATTATTGTTTCAAGAGCCATCGATATACAAACCCCTGCACCTACGTTATATAATTTGGTAAGAGATGGAAACCAATGGCGGCACTGGATGGACAATTATGACTCAACCAATGCATCCGTGTCATCACAGCGCTATGGTGCCATTAACATGGGCTCCACGCATGTTGTTATAACTAAAGTTTCCCCTAAAAAAATATCCTCCACATGGCAGGTTAACCAGGGAAGAAAAATGATGGGTGATTTTAATATTATCAGCACCCGGGACAGCAGCCGTACTACACTGCAATGGGCTTTCACGCAAAAAGTAAAATGGTACCCATGGGAGAAGTTTGCCTCCATACTTTCAGACAAAGCCCTCGGACCTTACATGGAAAAAAGCCTGGACAACCTAAAACTTTTCGCGGAAAAACGCAATTGATTTTTTGGTACCGGCGGTCTTTTTTCATAGCATCATTGTTGCGTCGCATTTCGTTTATCGGCATATCTTTAAGCAGCACACATTGTACAAAGCTGTTTGTTTTTTTTTGCCTCATCAAACTATTTAGCCCATGTTTATTTCATCGTTTTACAAAAAAATCAGCCTGGTTATCGTGTTTATAAATTGCATGGTTTTTCAAGCCATCGCGCAAAACTATCCACCTGCCATGTTCAACGCTATGCAGTGGCGAATGATAGGGCCGCATCGCGGTGGGCGCACAGTTGGCGCGGTAGGCGTGCCGCAACAACCAAATGTTTTTTACATCGGTGTAAACAATGGAGGTGTTTGGAAAACCACCGACTATGGTCGCACGTGGTTTCCCATTTTTGACGATCAGCCAACCGGTTCAATTGGCGACGTAATTGTTGCTCCATCTAACCCTAACGTTTTGTATGTAGCCAGTGGTGAAGGCTTACAGCGCCCCGATCTTTCCGTGGGTGACGGTATGTATAAGTCCAACGATGCCGGGAAAACATGGACGCATATTGGATTGGGCGAAGGACAGCAGATCGGTGGATTAGCTATTGATCCAACAAACGAAAACCGGGTTTTTGCGGCAGTGCTTGGGCACCCTTATGGGCCGAATACCGAACGTGGCGTTTACCGCACAACCGATGGTGGAAAAAGCTGGCAGAGAGTGTTGTATAAAGATGAAAACACCGGCGCCGTACAGGTTACCATCGACCCCCAAAATGCAAACATTGTTTACGCTGATTTGTGGGCCGCACGGCAGGGCCCATGGGAAAATGGCGCATGGAATGGGCCCGAAAGCGGGTTGTTCAAGTCAACCGATGGCGGCACCACGTGGAAGAAGCTTACCAATGGTTTACCCACAACCCAACAAGGTTTGCAAAGGATAGGTTTTGATATTGCACCAAGCGATCCTAACCGGTTGTACGCAAGTGTAAACGCCGGTGATGGCAATTTGTACAGTGGCATCTATCGTAGTAACGATGCCGGTGAATCGTGGACAAAAATGCAATCCGATTACCGGTTATACGGACGAGGGAACGACTTCGCCGAAATAAAAATTGACCCTAAAAATGCGGACGTTGTTTACAGTGCAAACGTGGTTACCTGGAAGTCAATTGACGGCGCTAAAACATGGACCGCATTCCGCGGCGCACCTGGCGGCGACGATTACCATCGCATCTGTATAAACCCAAACAACCCTGACATTATATTATTGGCAAGCGACCAGGGGGCGATCATTACCGTAAACGGCGGGCAAACTTTTTCGTCGTGGTACAATCAACCCACCGCACAATTTTACCATGTAAGTACCGACAATGCATTTCCATATAATGTATATGGCGGGCAGCAGGAGAGTGGCTCCGTTGGTATCACATCGCGCGGCAACGATGGACAGATAACTTTCAGAGACTGGCACCCTGTTGGCGTTGAAGAATATGGCTATGTAGCCGCCGATCCGTTAGACCCAAATATTATTTATGGTGGTAAAATTACTAAGTACGATAAGCGAACCGGCGTTGCCCAAAACATAGCACCCGATGCAGTGCGTAATGGTAGGTACCGGTTTATACGAACAGCGCCAGTGATCTTTTCGCCGGTTGATAACAGGTCGTTGTTTTTCGCGGGCAATGTTTTGTTTAAAACAATCAATGGTGGCAAATCGTGGCAAACCATCAGCCCCGACCTTACCCGCGAAACGTGGGAAGTGCCTGCCAGCGTTGGATTATATACAACGCCTGAACTATCAACTATGCCGAGGCGAGGCGTTATTTCTACGGTTGCCCCATCGCACAAAAACATCCAAACCATTTGGTGCGGAACCGACGATGGCTTAATACACATTACAAAAAACGGCGGTAAAACATGGAGCAACATCACACCAAAAGAAATTACCTCGTGGAGTAAAATTTCATTGATTGATGCCGGGCATTTTGATGATAACACGGCTTATGCTGCCGTAAACCGGATACGGTTGGATGATATGAAGCCGCACATTTATAAAACAAAAGATGGCGGTAAAACATGGAAGGAAATGGTGAATGGATTACCCGACGACCCTATCAACGTAGTACGTGAAGACCCTTATCGCAAAGGGTTATTGTTTGCCGGCAGCGAACGAGCCGTATATGTATCGTTTGACGATGGCGAGCACTGGCAATCGCTTCGATTGAATATG
>JANPIA010000021.1:0-1561 GCA_031424735.1 Segetibacter sp. | reverse complement strand
GCCAAAGTATTGGAATATTTTCGCCATCAGCAACCAGGGCATAACGAGCTCGATCAGTCAAGCTTAACAACAAAAGAAAAAGAAATTCTGCAATTACTCGTAAAGGGAAATAGCTACAAAGAAATAGCAGGACTTATATTCATCTCTTCCGAAACGCTTAATTCCCACATCAAAAACATCTACAGAAAACTCAATGTTCATTCACGAAGCGAATTGGCTGCCAGGTATAGTAACAGTTAACTGGCCATATACTAACTCATTTCAGCGCTACTTCACCCAACGTAACTCTTATCCGTATTTTCTGCAAGAACTTCATGTGTAACGTTAGCCACGCCCCCATAATTCGGACGGCCACAACCACTGCCTATCACATGTCCGGAAACTTTCCATGCAACGTCCAACGGTCAACAACGAACAACGACCAACCCCCCAACCACCAACATCTTCTGTCATCGGTCAACTTTCATCTATCATCTTTCTTCTCCCAACGACCAACCTTCTTAAAATTGAACAACCTTCTTTCCTACATTTGCGCCATGTTTTTAATAGCGTTTTGGAAGGAAGCCCTTTTTGCAGGTTTTTGTTTTGTAATATCCATTCAACTTTTTTATTATTTATGGTTTTTTATACGCCTTGCATTTTATAAACCAAAAGATAAGACCCACAACGAGCAGCGACCGGTTTCGGTAGTTATTTGTGCACGGGACGAGGCGGATAACATTGTAAAGAATCTGCCCGGAGTATTGGTGCAACAATATAAGACCAGTCACGAGGTTGTGTTGGTAAACGATAACTCTCAGGACGATACCAGGTACCTGATTGATGAACTAAAGCGAACTTTTAAGCACCTTACGCCTGTACAACTTACACAGGAAGCCCTGATGATACCCGGAAAGAAATTTCCCCTGAGCATGGGTATTAAAACTGCCCGTTACGAAACACTGCTGCTTACCGATGCAGATTGTGTACCGGCAAGCGAACATTGGATTAATTTAATGCAGGATGGTTACAACACCGACACTGAGATAGTTTTGGGGTATGGTGCATATCATAAGCGCAAAGGTCTGCTGAATAAATTAGTAAGGTTCGAAACATTTCATGCTGCACTTCAATATTTAAGTTATGCTCTAGCCGGTTTGCCTTATATGGGTGTTGGCAGAAACCTGAGTTATAAGCGGGATGTATTTTTTAAGAACAAAGGTTTTTCTTCTATCAACCAGGTGCCGGGTGGCGATGATGATTTGTTTATAAATAAAGTGGCCAATAACAAAAACACCTCTATTGTAATTGAGCCCGATGCCCATACCCTTAGCGAAGCTAAAATAACCTGGGATGAATGGCGCAACCAGAAGTTCAGGCATTACACTACAGCTAAATACTACAAAGGCATCCATAAGTTTTTGCTGGGTGTTTATAGCCTTACTCAATTTTTAGTGTACCCAATGGCAATAGCTGCTGCCATTTTTTTTAACTGGTGGCTGGCACTTTCTTTATTTGGTTTACGATTGATCGTGCAGGGATTTGTTTATTATAAAACCATGGACCGGTTAAACGAAAAAGA
>JANPIA010000020.1:0-3914 GCA_031424735.1 Segetibacter sp. | reverse complement strand
CAGAGGAGCGACTAACCGAAGCTATTTTTTTTGTTAAATCACCAACTTTGCCGGCTTATCAATTCCCAAATCAATATTTTTGAAACCTTACTATACAATATGAAACAACGTTTACTGCTCCTCATTTCACTATTCACCATTAACCATTCACTTTTTGCCCAACCCAAAAAAGTGATCGCCGATAAAATTGTTGCGCAAGTGGGCGATAAAATTATTCTCCGCTCAGACATCTACAATTCCATTGCCGATATTCAGCGGGGTGGAGGCCAGTTACCGCCCAACCCCGAATGTGCTTTAATAGAAGCGCAGCTTATCCAAAAGGCGCTTGTTCTGCAGGCTGAAAAAGATTCAATCGTGGTAAGCGATGATGAGTTGGAGGCGGCGCTCGAAAACCAGATCCGTGGCTTTATTCAGCAATATGGTTCAAAAGAAATTTTGGAAGAAGTTGCGGGTAAAACGGTGTACCAGTTGAAGGAGGATTTTCGCGATCCGTTCAGGGAAAGAAACCTGGCAGACCAGATGCGTAAAAAGATCATAGACAATGTGAAGATTACACCAACCGAGGTTAAAACTTATTTCGCTTCCATTCCGCCGGATAGTCTTTCGTATTATGAAAGCGAACTGGAAGTAAGCGAGATTGTTGTTTACCCAAAGTCGAACCGCGATGTGGAAAGCTATGTTACCCGCGAATTAAACGATTTTAAAAAGCAGGTGGAAGCCGGCACCAAAAAGTTTGAACAGTTGGCCAAACAGTATACCGAAGACCCGGGAAGTAAAGAAACCGGTGGTCAGTACAACATCAACCGGAACGATAAGTTTTGGGATCCCGTTTTTCTTGCCGCAGCATTCAAGCTGAAAGAAGGACAGGTTTCACCGGTTATCAAATCTAAATTCGGTTTGCATATCATACAAATGGTTAGCCGCGCTGGCGACGATGCAATCATCAGGCATATCCTGCGCATACCACCGGTTACTGAAACGGAAGTTTCGGAATCCATCGCGAAGTTGGATTCCGTTCGCTCAAAAATCATAGCGGGAACCATGTCATTCGGCGAAGCGGTTAATAAAGTCAGCGAAGATGAAGGTTCCAAATTTAACGCTGGTCAAAAGCAGGCTCGGGATGGTTCTACTTTTGTAACAATTGACCAGTTAGATAAAGACATGGTAGTAGCGCTGAAGGATATGAAGGTGGGACAGTATTCTCAACCTGTTGTATTTACAGACGAGCGTGGTAGAAAAGGGGTGCGCATTATCCAGCTAAAAACCCGAACCGAACCACACCGCGAAAACATGAAAGACGACTACAACCGAATTGGTCAGAGGGCTTTGGATGAAAAGAAAACAAATGTTCTTGATAAATGGTTTATTGCCCACATACCTAACTACTACATCCAGGTTGATAAAGAATTTGCTACCTGTGGCTCCATACAAAACTGGGTTGCCAAAGCTGTTGTCAGTAAATAGAAAAGTCTAAAATTTATTCTACCGATCCCGTTTTTTGCGGGATTTTTTTTATTCCTGAAACTGTTATGCCCTTCACGTCTACCCCTAAAAAAGCATTAGCAAAATTTTAATTTTGAAAGATGCATGTATGTACATACATTTGTATGGTGAATTTGGAAACAGCAATACAGAGTACAAAATTTAAGAACCAGAAGCATAAAGCAGTACTCAATGTATTGTACAGTGCATGGTGGTTAAAAACCATTATGAGCAGGGAATTGAAAGAGGTAGGACTTACCCATGAGCAATACAATGTGCTCAGAATTTTGAAAGGAAAATACCCTGAAGAATTGTGTGTGAAAAATATTGGCTGCCGCATGATCGAAAAAAGTAGCAACGTGCCGCGGATAATAGACCGCCTTGTGGCAAAAAAATTGGTAAAGCGATCCACATCGCCAACGGATAAAAGAGAAACCGTTATTTCATTAACAATGGCCGGGTTAAACATATTAGTAACAGCAACCGGGAAAACCGACTTGCTTTTTCAAAATACAATCACCATCAGCGAAACGGAAGCAGCACAATTAAACCAATTGCTTGAAAAACTAAGGGAAAACGAATAACTATTTTTTTATACAATTAGATGTATATACACGTAAATTAAAATTGATGAAAACAATTATTCACAAAGCTGCAGACAGAGGTCATGCAAATTTTGGTTGGCTGGACAGTCACCATTCGTTCAGCTTCGGTCAGTATTACGATGAGGCAAAAATTCACTTTGGCGCCTTGCGCGTTTTAAACGACGATGTGGTTGACGGCGGTGGTGGCTTCGGCACCCATCCGCATGATAATATGGAGATTGTTTCCATTCCACTAAAAGGCGACCTGGAACACAAAGACAGTACCGGCAGGCAGGCGGTCATTAAACAAAACGATGTGCAGATAATGAGTGCAGGAACCGGCATTCAACATTCAGAGAAAAATTTGAATGCGGGCGAACCCGTACATTTTTTACAAATCTGGGTACTTCCTAAAAAGAGGAATATTGAACCGAGGTACGATCAAAAAACTTTTAATCCAACTGACCGGAAAAATAAATTTCAAACAGTTGTAGCACCGGATGATGACCAAGCGGTTTGGATAAACCAGGATGCCTGGTTCTCCCTTGGTAACCTTAATGCGGGTTTCGAGATTACGTACGAAGTAAAGAAAACAGGTAATGGTGTGTACGCTTTTGTATTGGAAGGCGATGTAAACATAAATGGACAACAATTAAATAAAAGGGACGCGATTGGCATAGCAGACACAAATGAACTAACAATAATAGCAGGCAGTGCAGCACAAGTATTATTGATTGATGTGCCCATGCACCTCGGTTAAAAAATATAACATGGAAAAATTCAGAACAATAAAAACGTTGGTACATGCAGACATGCTTGACATGGGCGGAATGCCTGTAAGACAAGCATTCCCCTCCGCAAAAGCAGGGCAGGTAGATCCCTTTTTACTATTGCATCACGCCAGGGTTAAGGTACCATCACACATACCTGTTCATAAAGCAGGTGTTGGTCCGCATCCGCATCGCGGCTTTTCGCCGGTTACTTTTATATACGAAGGTGGCGTTCACCATCGGGATAGCCGGGGCAATAATAACGTAGTGTATAAAGGAGGAACACAGTGGATGAATGCAGGCATGGGCGTTATTCATAGCGAACGTCCGCCGGCTGAAATATTTGAATTGGGTGGTGTGCAGGAACTGGTACAACTATGGGTTAACTCACCCGCCAGCCATAAAATGGATGTGCCTGCTTATATACCCCTTACTGCAGAAGAAACACCCGCAGTTGTAAGCGCTGATGGTCATGTAAATATTAAAATACACTCGGGGATATTAAATGGTGTAAAAAGCCCCTTAACTACCCTTTCGGCAGTAAACACGTTTTCGGTTTATATGAAAAAAGGAGGGAAACATTCTTTCCAAATTCCGGTTAGCCACAACGCTTTCCTATATCTGCTGAATGGGAAAATAGATTTTGCCGGCGAAGGAGAAATAGAAGAAAATTTTTCCGCAACATTAAACAACGATGGCGAAGGCTTTGAAATAACAGCGTTGGCAGACAGTGTAGTATTTATTGGAACCGGCGAACCGTTGAATGAACCCATTGCCTCGCATGGCCCATTCGTAATGAACACGCAAACCCAAATAATGGAAGCGTTCAGGGATTATGAAATGGGAAAAATGGGCGTATTAATTGAGGAGGCAACAACGGTTTTACATCAACAATAAAAAACAATCATCATTAACAAAAATAAAAAACACAACTATGGCAACTTACAAAATTGATGCAGACCATTCAGACATTGGCTTTAAAATAAAGCACCTTATGATTTCATCTGCGTCAGGCTCATTCAAAAAATTTGAAGGAACATTGGTAGCAGAAAAAGAAGATTTTACCGATGCTACTGTA
>JANPIA010000019.1:0-2638 GCA_031424735.1 Segetibacter sp. | reverse complement strand
AGCATTTCATCGTCGGGGCCCAGCGTGTAGTTTTTTGGCGATGCAATGCGCTGGGTTGGTGCAAACGATATGTCTTTATTGTTAAAAATCTCACTGCCGAAAACAAGACTTTTTACTTCGGGGAGAGCGGGCTCATTCTTCGGGTTATTTACGGTAGTATCCGAAATCCGTGGCAACGTTGGGCGGTTGCTCTTCATTTTATCTGCCACTTCCAATTTGGCAAGCCTCGCTTTCAATTTTAATAGTTCAGAAGATGGCATTCCCCTTTGTATGGCAAGTTGTTCCGCCTGCGTTTCGCTCAATCCGCTTTCAGTTAGCTGGGCTTTATAGCGCAGAATATCATCGTCCGTTAAAGCATCTACGCTAATCTTGCTCAAATCTTTTGATCGCAAAATATCCTGTGCATTCAGTGCAGAAGAAACAAAAAAGAACAAGGCAAATAATAATCCGATCCTCGCAAAAACTTTCATGAAATTGAATTTGATAAAACGGTGCAAATCTAACGCTTAAGAAATTGCAGCATAAAATTGAACAGGAGCCATTTTGTATAACAGGTTGTTAACGCTGAAAAACCGGTTATCGACCAGACAAATTATTGGTGATAATGAACTGCTTGATCTTGCGAACAGGTTTCATGATGAGCGTGTACCAGTTGGGCGATATGCCGTTTACTTTCCAGGCAAGATAGTCTTCTTTATGAGCCGCAAGCCTGTTGTAAAAAGAGCGGTTACTATATCCGCCAGCCCGCATGTGAACCAATACGCCGGGTATATATTTTACTTTGATATTGTTGATGAACATAAACCTTAACAACAACTCATAATCAGCGGAGCTCTTAAAACGCAGGTTAAAATTTCCAAACTTTTCATAAACCTCCCTCGTTACAAAAAAAGTTGGGTGCGGTGGCATCCATCCTTTTAAAAACATGTTGCGCCTGTAACCACCGGCGATCCACTTCCTTAAAATTTTTGCTTTGTTTGTTGGCTCTACATACACCAGGTCGCCATACACCGCATCGCAATTACTATTTGCAAATGTGTCGGCAATCAATTCAATTACCTTATCGTTCGAATAAAAATCGTCGGAATTTAAAATGCCGATGATATCGCCGGTTGCAATCGTAATGCCTTTGTTCATGGCATCGTAAATGCCCTTATCGCGTTCTGAAATGATTGGACCAACATGTCCGGAATCTTTTACAATTTCCAACGTCTCATCTTTAGAACCACCATCTATAATGATGTGCTCAATATTTTTGAACGTCTGCATTTTTACAGAATCCAAAGTATCCTTTACGGTTGCTTTGCTATTATAGGTAGCGGTTATTATAGAAACTTTCATCTGTATATCAGTTGCAAAACAAACCCGGCAATATTAATTTATAGTTTAGTACCAATTGTAAGTAGCAGGGCAATAACAGCAATAACAAACCCGGCAACAGCAAGCAATTTGAAGGCTGATAAATTTGACGGTTTATTAGCCGCTGTTAATTCATTGCCTAACGGTGCCGTTGTGGCGCCAGCTAAAGTTTGCTTTATTGCCACGGCAACCGCTAACACGCCGGTATGCGAAACAGAAAGCTGGTAGCCCGCAAACGCCGGCTTTCCTGCTTCCGTATGGGTAATGACAATTGTATTGAAAGGATAATTTTTGAAACGGTTATCGGCTTTTACCAGCGCCTCCTTCGCCGCAAACAGACCGCAGAAAGATGCGTAAGGGCTGGGCTGTAAAATACAGTATGCAATTTCCTGCGCCGAAAAATTCATGGTGTAAAATGAGTCCTCTCTAAAATCATCCGTTAATGGCATTGCCGAAACCTCCTCTATATCAATACCCACGGCACCATCATTTTCCACAATGGCATTGCTGGTAGGTTGGTATAAAACCTGGCTGCCGTTGTTTGTTGAAACAGTAGATGCGCTAATATTATTCTGGTTTAAAAGAGTGCCAAAGGTTTTTATATTCCAGTAGTCATTCACTCTAAAGCCTTCATCGGCCAGCTTCGCATACAAGCGATGTAACACAATGGAACTTGGTACACTGGTACGGTCGATCACTGTATCGTCCGAAATTTCACCGGCAGGCACATTTATATATTCAGCAACTATTTCCTTAATTCTTTGTTCCATATTAAAACCCTTTAAAACAACTCTGGCATATGTATGCCTCTTTTCCGTTGTTTGTAATGCACTTTGCAAAGCCCACCTCGCTAAAATCTTCTGCCAGCGTTTTATAACATTTAAAACATTTTATTGCTTTCAGGTTTTCGTCGCTGTTTAATTGCTGGTAAGTGGAAAGCCGCTCCTTCAATTCTTTCAAAAAAACTGCAACCAATTTTCCTTCCATAACCCTGTGATCAAAAGTAAGGCTAAGCGTGCAGCGGTTTAATTTTTCATCCACTGCCGATACGCCGAGTATAGCGCTGTTCTGCATATTGATAAGGGGCTGAAAAAACGATACATCTTCGGACGATAGATCGGTAACGGTAAATGTAATGTCGCTGAGGGATTCAATGCTTAACTTATCGTCTAAATACAAGCCCGATAAATTCATGATCGCTTCCTCAATTTCACCGATGCTTTTTGTATTGGTATTTTCAATTTTTAAAACCTTCAATCCCTTACCTGCATCTATGGCA
>JANPIA010000018.1:0-10798 GCA_031424735.1 Segetibacter sp. | reverse complement strand
CTTTTTTGCAGGCACTAATCATCTCCTGCCCTTCCTGTGCATTTATTGCCATCGGCTTTTCGCAAATCACCTGCTTTCCGGCTTTTGCTACTCTTATTACATGGTTGTGATGCAGGGCATTGGGCGTAATCACGTAGACCGCATCAATATCCGGGTTGTCGGCTATACTATCAAAATTTTGATAGTTATAGCAGTTTTTTTCAGGCAGGTTATACTTGCTTTGCCATGCCGATATTTTGGAGGGCGTACCGCTTATTACTCCCGTTAACTTTACCCTCTTACAAAATTGTATTGCTTCGGCTACGCGGGTTCCATAACTTCCGAGCCCCATAATGGCAACCCGTAAAACAGGTCCATCCGCTATTGCGGGTGACAGTATTTTTTCTTCTGCTTCTCCCTCTCGTGGAAAGAAAGAAAATGCTACGGACGAGGCTGTAATTTTTTGCAGAAACGAACGACGTGTACTCATCGCAATAAATTTTAGATGGAAAGTTGAGAATAAGAAAAATTATGATAAGCAATTAGTAACGCTACCTGGCAACACAGGTTTACATTGATGGCATACGCTGTACTTGCTTACTTTCACCTTTTGTTTGGTACCACCTCACCTGCCTCCCACTGTTGTTGTTAACCTGGATAAAAAAGCATTACCTCACAGATAATTTTCCAGTTCGTTCACCATTTCCACACTGCCAATAAACAACGGTGTGCGTTGATGAATTTCAGTAAATGGTACATCCAACACACGCAATCCTTTACTTGTGATGGCTTTGCCACCTGCCACTTCGTAAATAAAAGCCCAGGGATTACACTCATACAATAACCGGAGTTTTCCATTAGGAAATGCCGGGCTGGATGGGTTTAAAAATATGCCGCCCCTCAATAAATTGCGGTGCAAATCGGCAACCATGCTTGCTACATGGCGCAGTGTGCAAACGCCTTCTTTTTCTTTATTTTTTAATTGAAAAGATTGAATGTATTGTTGAATGCCGTCAGAATAATTAAGCGCGTTGCTTTGGTTAACAGAATAAATTGAACCCGTGGGCGGGCACTTAATATCGGGGTGACTCAGGTAAAACTCGCCGATAGAAGGATCCAAAGTAAAACCATTGATAGAACGTGTGGTGGCGAACACCAACACGGTTGATGAACCATAAATGATATAACCGGCGGCAACCATGTTATTACCCAACAGTTTAAAATCGTCTGCCGTGCAAGCCGTACCCGAAGTAGTGCGCTGGTACACGCCAAATATGGTTCCGATTGAAATGCAGTTCTCAATATTACTGCTACCATCCAGCGGGTCAAAGGCTACAATGTATTTGCTTTGAATGCTCATCTTATCATCAAAAACAATAAACTCCTCCAGTTCCTCACTCACAATACCCGCGCAACTGTAACCACGTTTCAATCCCCTAATCATTTGGTCATTGGCGTACAGGTCAAGTTTTTTTACTTCCTCTCCCTGTACGTTTATGGAGCCGGCTTCGCCAAATATATCTGCAAGCCCAGCCTTATTTACTTCACCATTAATAATTTTTGCGGCAAGGCCTATATCGCGCAGCAGGTTACTCAACTCCACCGTTGCCGAGGGATAGTTCCTGATCTCTATAGCCCTAAATTCATCAAGTGTTAAAAGGTTTTTACCAGTGTACATATTTTGTATTCGTTATAGTTAATAGCCCGCTCCTAAAATCAAAACAGTAAAATAATCTTTTAGCAATCCAACCTGATTGGCAGGCAAGTTACAATATCACTCCAAACGTAATTTTTTTTCGGGAGATCGGTTAAACAAAGCGGCCTTACATTTTAGTAAAAAGTGAGATCATGCAAAAAAAATTTTATGTTCTGAACATTAATCGTAATATTGCAATCAATATGGGCGCTACTAAATCAGAAATATTTACCAGCAAGCAAAACAAACTGGCAGCCATGTTAAAAGCATTGGCTCACCCGGCGCGGATCGCCATCATCGAATACCTGGTTAATTCAAAATCGTGTGTATGCGGCGGGTTGGTGGAAGAACTTGGGCTGGCACAAGCCACCATATCGCAACACCTGAAAGAGTTAAAAAATGCCGGTTTAATAAAAGGAACCGTGGAAGGCACCAGCGTTTGCTATTACATCGACGACAAAGTTTGGAAACAATACAAGGAGGTTATGCAAAACTTTTTTGTGTTGCACGAGAGCAAAAATTGCTGCTGATTTTTTTTGCCTACATTCATCGTAATATCACAATGAATAATAAACAATCATCTTAAAAAATAAAAACATGCAAACACAAGACAACGTAAAAGAAATGGTAAGGCAGAAGTATGCTGAGATAGCATTACAGGACAAAGAAACCAATGCCTCATCTTGCTGCGGCGCCGGCGGATGCAGTACCGAAGTGTATAACATAATGGCGGATGATTATACAAAGTTGGATGGCTACAACCCCGATGCTGACCTGGGACTTGGCTGCGGTTTACCAACACAATTCGCTAACATTAAAAACGGCGATGTGGTGATAGACCTGGGAAGCGGCGCCGGAAACGATGCTTTTATTGCAAGGCACGAAACAGGTGCACAGGGGAAGGTAATTGGTATTGATTTTACCCCTGCCATGATTGAAAAAGCGAGGCACAATGCCGAAGTAAGAGGACATCACAACGTGGAATTTCGCCAGGGTGATATTGAAAACATGCCCGTTGCTGCTAACACTGCCGATGTAATTGTAAGCAATTGTGTACTGAACCTTGTACCCAACAAAAACGCGGTTATTAAAGAAATTTACCGGGTGCTGAAGCCGGGCGGACATTTTTCCATTTCGGACATTGTGTTGGAAGGCGAATTACCAGAGCAAATTAAAGAAGCTGCTGAAATGTATGCAGGTTGTGTAGCGGGCGCAATTCAAAAGCACGAATATTTAAATTTTATAGAAGCCAATGGATTTAAAAACATAACCGTGCAAAAAGATAAGGCGATCGTTGTTCCGGATGATATACTCAGCCAATACCTTACAGGGGAGCAATTGAACACTTTTAAACAATCGGGAACAGGCATTAGAAGTATTACCGTGTATGCCGAAAAACCAACACAGGAAAAGGCGGCTTGCTGCGGTTCTGACTGCTGTAAATAATCGAAACAAAAAACAATTTTTATTCAATAGAAAACTAAATACAATGAACAACAACAACCAAACAATGCAAAGCGATTTACAATGTTGCACAGATTATTGCCAAACATCCATCAACGTTGCTGGAGTAGAAGTAGTGAACGGCTATAAATGCAACCAGCCAAACTTCTCCCCTTCCGACCTTTGGAGAATTCAGCGTAACAGGAAAACTTTCAGTGTAAGAAATACAATGCATTAATATTCGCTGCTAATAATTTTAATCGAAAACTATAATTTGCTATGATAACTTTTGCGCCTATGCAGCCAACACATTGGCCAGCGGTGAAAAGAATTTATGAAGAAGGTATAGAGACAGGAAATGCAACATTTGAAACCAATGCACCCGCGTGGGAAACGTGGGACAGCAATCATTTACCCGCCTGCAGGATTGTTGCTTTAGAGAACCACGAACTATTGGGATGGGCCGCTTTAAGCCCGGTATCGGGGCGATATGTATATGCGGGGGTGGCAGAGGTTAGCGTTTATGTAGGTGCAGCGGCACAGGGTAAAGGATTGGGGAAAAAACTTTTAAAAAAACTTATTGAAGAAAGTGAAACCATCGATCTCTGGACTTTACAGGCTGGCATTTTTCCGGAGAATTCCGCGAGCATTAAAATACACGAAGCATGTGGTTTCAGATTGATTGGCAAACGGGAAAAAATTGGAAAGATGAACGGACAATGGCGCGATACTTTATTGCTGGAAAGAAGAAGCAAAAAAGTTGGTTTGTGAAGACGCCTGCAACCTATGAAAGATTTTAAAGAAGTGCTTTACGCGACGGTTGAATTTTTTGGCCGTACTTGGTTTACTTAATTAAGATAAACACGAACTAAAACAATGAAACGAATATTGGTTTTATGCACAGGCAATAGTTGCCGCAGCCAGATTGCTGAAGGCTACCTTAAACATTTTGCAAAGGAGAAGGCGGAAGTATATAGTGCCGGTGTTGAAATGCACGGTGTAAACCCGAAGGCTATCGAAACAATGAGAGAGGATGGAATTGATATAGCAAATCACACTTCCAACAATATGGAAGAATACAGAAATATAGATTTTGACTTTGTAATCACCGTGTGTGATAATGCACGGGAGCGATGTCCATTCTTCCCTACTAACGCCAGGCAATTTCATTTTAATTTTCCGGACCCTGCAAAAGCTACCGGCAGTGAGGAAGCGGTGAAGAACGAATTCAGAAGCGTAAGAGAGATGATTAAGCGGTACGCCAAAGCATTTGTTGCGGAGCATATTGCCTGAGCAATCTACAATTCTATTTTATCGAGAAAATCTTTGGTCAGCGGTTTGGAAATAAAATCTTCAACGGTAGAAAAAGACTTTGCCTTCTTGTAATCTTCGGGGTCAACGGTGGAAGAAAGGATAAATATTCGTGGACTTTTTAGGTAGTTGTTTTTAATAGTATCATACTCTTCCAAAAAATCCCAGCCATTCATTACAGGCATGTTAATATCAAGGAAAATGATCTCCGGTTCCTCGTCTGCAGGGTTTATACTTTTCAGGTAATCGATGGCTATTTTACCGTTTTCGCACGATTTAACGGCTTCCGCAAATCCATGCATTTTCATAATCCGGTCACAAACCATTATTGTTATCGGGTCATCCTCCACCAACAAAACGTTTTTAAAATTTGCCATGTTTAATTCTCCTTGAAATACACCTTAAATGTACTGCCTTTACCCGGTTCACTGTCAACTTCTATCTTGCCGCCCATAGCAATTATTTGCGATTTTACCATGTACAAACCAAGTCCTTTGCCTTCTTTACTGGTGTGAAAGCGTTGGTACAAACCAAACATCCTGTCGCCATATCGTTTCAAATCAATGCCTAAACCATTGTCCTCAAAATTAACTACCACCCAGTTGTCTTTTTTGTGCGCCGATATTTTGATCACCGGGTTTCTTTCCGGCGAACGGTAGCGAATTGCATTGGAAATCAAATTCAGGAAAATACTTTCCAGGTGTATTTTATTGTACACGATGTTATCCGCAGCAGTGAAATCTGTTTCAATAACTCCTTTTTGTTCGCTCAATAAATTGTCAATATTCTTTTTAACTTCTATAAAAATATCCGAAAAATGCAGTGTTTGCTTTTCGATATTGGTATTGGATTTTATTACCAACACATCTATCAGGTCGTTCAATGTTTGGTTAAGCTGAAGCGTAGCCTCTTCAAACTTATCTATCAGCACACCATTAAACTCATCGGCATGGTTTTGCTTATTATAAAGACTTAATAAACTAATCAGATTTGCCACCGGTGCACGCAGGTTGTGCGATGTAATGAAGGAGAACTGCTGCAGATCCTGGTTGTTTTTAAGCAGTTCCTGCGTTAACGACTGTTGCTCTATTTCTATCTTTTTCTTCTCGGTAATATCCCGTATAATGGTTGAATGATAAACATTTCCTTTGGCATCGGTCATGTTTATAGAAGTGATCTCCGCCGGAATAAAACAACCGTTCTTATGCCTGATGGATATCTCGGCAATAAACGGTCCGGCTTTTTTTTGCGCGTTGATCATTTCGATAACTGAGGCGCTTTTTAAATCGAGCAAAGCGCTTGCGTTCAGGTGAACCATTTCGTTTTGCGTATAGCCTAAAATTTTGCAAATAGCAGGGTTGGCTGAAATAATTTGCCCGCGCGGTGTTGAAATGATAACGCCATCAATACTGTTTTCAAACAACGAGCTAAAACGCCCTTCCATTGTTTGCAGTTCCAGCATCGCCTTTTTGCTTTCGGTAATATCCTGCAGGGTAAGGCTAAATTTATTTACCGGGCCGGCGCCTAACTTGTTGATGCCGCCCATAGCCAATACCACTTTTTCGGCACCGTTCTCGCCAACTATCCGGTACTCCTCGTTAAACTCCTTTACCCCGATTGTAGCAAGTGCAACTTCTTTCTTAAATCGCTCCCGGTCGTCTGGGTGTATAATGCTTTCAACAATCTCAAAATTCAAATGGATATTATCATCCTTCCTTAAACCCAATATCTCATAAAACTGATCTGAACAAAATGATGTGCCTGAAATAGCATCGTGTTCAAAATAGCCGAGCTTGGCAATTTTTTGTGCGCTCTTTAATCTTTCAGTATTGGCAGCAAGGTCTTCGGTAAGCTTTTTCCGTTCCGTTATATCACGGGAGTTAAATACAATCCCGTTAATAGATGGGTCGGATGTAAAATTGGTAATAGTCGATTCAATCCAATGAAAGGTTCCATCATCATCGCAGCAGCGGTATGGACCAATATGAACCTGTTTTTCTGCAGAAGTGATGAACTGATCAAACTTACTTTTTACCTCCTGCAAATCATCAGCATGAACAATAGAAAAAATATTTTGCCCATACTTTGAAGATGCATCGATGCCGAGTACGGTTTGAAAAGTTGGACTTGAATACTGCAAAAGGCAATCCTTATCCACTATAGAAATCATGTCTGATCCGCTTTGCACCAACCCTTTAAATCGCAGCTCCGATAACGAGATGATCTCTTCCGCTTTTTTGCGCCCCGAAATATCGCGCAGGCTTATCAGTATGCCTTTAACATACTGGTTGTCGAACATGTTTTTAGCTTTCGCTTCCACCCAAATATATTCTCCTGCGGCATTGCGCATTCTTATATCGATGCTTTGCTCGTGCACCGGATTTTTTGCCACATCCGAAAACTTTTTTATGGCGAGTGGTGTATCCTCCGGGTGAATGTAATCTAAACCGCGCCTGCCTATTAACTCCTGTGTGGGAAAACCCAGTACATTGGTAAACGATGGAGATACATACTGAACATTTACATGCTCATCTGCAATTAAAATGGCATCGAACGACTCGCGGTTGATGGTTTTAAAACGGGTCTCACTTTCTTTTACCTGCTGCTCGGCAAATTTTCTTTTTGTAATGTCGGTAGAGGTAATGAATACGCCGAAAATATCCCGCTGATCGTTGAATAAAGGGCGAAAAATATGATTGAATATGTGCGGTTTTTTACCGGCAAATTCAGTTTCTTTCGATACCTCCTCACCGGCGAATACCTTTTCGAACAGGCCGATCATATTCTCCACTTCGCTCACCTCAATCATATCGAAAATGGACAGGTTGGATTGTATTTCCTGCTTGAAAAAATAGGGTGTATGCTCCTGCGCTGCCCTGTTGTAGGCAACAATGCGCAGCCTGCTGTTTAAAATGATAAAGGATTCCTCTGTATTGTTCAGCAATAATGAAAGGCGCTGCTCTGCCTGTATCAATGCAAAATCGGCTATTTTTTTAGCCTGGATATTTCTAAAGTTCATAACAATAGCTTTCACATTAGGGTTGTGAAGCATATTGCGGCTTACATTCTCTATCCAGATATAATTGCCCGCTTTATTTTTAATACGATACTCCGCAGCAAGCGAAATTTTTTCTTCCAGCCTGATCTTTTTAAACCATTCGCGTACCTGGTCGCGGTCGTCCGGGTGAACATGGTCCAAACCATTGGATCCTACCAGTTCGCTGGCTGAATAACCCAGTACATTGATAACAGTTTCGCTAATATACTGGAGTTCAAAATCAATATCAGTTAACTGGAAAGCATCGGTAGAATTTAAAATGAGGGTCTTAAAAAGATCCTCACTTGTACGAAAATTTCCGGTAGGGGGTGCCTGGCTCAACAGGTCGAACACCTGCATTTTAACGCCGATCACCACATCTTCACTGTCGAGCAACGGCGAATACCTGATCTCGTATTTATAAATAGTTCCTTCTATAGGCGGATACTCAATAGCAAATTTCACCCTTTCCCCTTCAAACGCTTTCTGGAGAAAAGGGAGTATTTCGGCCATGCCTTGTACTGGCAAAACTTCCTGCAATAATTTATCGCGTTTTAAATGTTTGCCTGTGTGTAAGTGATGGTAACGGTCGTATTTGGAACTAAAATGAATGATACGCAACGACGTATCGAGGATCATAAAACCATCTGTAGTGTCTGCCAGATAAGCTTCAAAAAACTCTTCGCGAGTTTCGCGTGCAACATGTTTAGGAGCAATAAGGGTATTATTCATAGAAAAGGGTGACACCACAAGTTATAGTAAATCAATTTTGCAATATCCTATAACGGAAAAGATTTTAATAAATTATAGATGGGCTGCCAAATTTGAGAAATGTCTCAAAAACGGAAAGCAGAAACCCACAACCACCCGCGTTATTCCTTTTCTTCAACCACCACCAGGTCGCTCAGGTCAACGCTCATCGGTATCAGTCCAACCTGCACAATGGCACGTTTTCCACGAATTTCTTTTACTTCGCCCACCTGGTAATTTTTCTTCAGTTTCACCCTCGATCCCAGTTCAATTTCCGCTTTCACTTCCTTATACTTTCCGTCTACTTTTTTTGCAAGCTTATTGTTTACTGCCTGGTCTTTCTTTTCAAACAAAAGGTTTTGCATTTGTTTGATAAGTTCATTTTTATCGTCACTCTTTTTCCAGTCGAGCAAAATTTGTTTGAGCTTCCTGTCCATATCTTTCAAATAGGCGATGCGCTCTTCGGTTACCTGGTTTTGCTCCTTTAATACTTCCACCTGCTGGCGATGTCGTTCCCTGTCCATTACAACGGTCATCTCTTTTTTCAGGCGCTCATTTTCTTTCAACAGCTTTTTCAACTCATCTTCCTTTTTTTCCACCTCACGCAAATCCTGTTCTGTCCGGTTCAGTAATTTATCTAAACGAAAGTGATCATCGTCAACCAACTTCCTTGCTTTTTTTATCAGGTGCGGCGATAGCCCTATGCGTTCGGCAATTGAAAAAGTATAGGAGCTTCCCGGCTTGCCAATAATTAGTTTATAAAGCGGCAGCAGGTTTTTTTCATCGAAGGCCATGGCGCCGTTAATGATCCCCTGCACTTTATTGGCCATCACTTTTAGGTTAAGGTAGTGTGTGGTTACTATGCCCATGGAATGTTTAAAAGCCAGTTCTTCCATAATCACTTCCGCAAAAGCGCCACCCAAATTGGGATCGCTGCCACTGCCAAGTTCATCAATAAAGAACAGCGTTTTGCCACTTGCCACTTCCATAAAATGCTTCATATTTTTTAAGTGGCTGCTGTAGGTGCTTAGCTCAAACTCAAGGCTTTGCGTGTCGCCAATGTGTATCATCAGTTGTTTAAAAATACCCATAACCGAATGTGATTGAACCGGCACCAGCAAACCACTTTGCAGCATGATCTGCAATAGTCCCACCGTTTTTAGGGTAACCGTTTTACCGCCGGCGTTGGGTCCACTTATCACCAGTATTCGCTCTTTATCGTTCAGCGTTATGGAAACAGGGATGGTTTTTTTTGAAGTATTCTTGTTGTACAGGTAGAGCAAAGGGTGATACGCTTCCACCAATTCAATGTGCGCTTTGTCAACTACCACGGGGTAATGACCGTTCATGTTGATTGCCAGCTTTGCCTTTGCTTGTATAAAATCAAATTCTCCGGTTACCACCTGGTAGGTTTGTAGCAGCGGTGCATAAATAGAAAGGTCGGCGGTTAGCTTGCGCAAAATTCGTTGCACTTCTTTTCGCTCATCATTTTCAAGGCTGAATATATCGTTGTTTAGTCCGATGGTTTCTTCAGGCTCAATGAAGGCAGTTTTGCGTGTATCGCTTTCGCCATGAAGGATGCCATTTACCTGGCGCTTGTACTCAGAAAACACTGCCACTACCCTTCTGCCATTGCTGAAACTTTCTTCAATGTCGGCACCGTAGCCGGCCTTTGCCAATTTTGCAATTACCCTTTCAAACACACGGCGTAATTCATTTCGCCGCTTGTATAAACTCATCCTGATCTTTTGCAACTCTTCAGTTGCATTGTCTTTTACACTGCCGGTCTCATCCAGCACGCTATCTATAATTTCAATGATGGCTTTTTCGTAATAAGTGTTTTCAATCACCCTCGTAAGGGCGGGGTAAACGGTTCTCCGCTCATTACCAAACCACCTGAAAATGGATTGAATGCTTGCAGCAAGTTTTTTAACCTCCATAAATTGTTCGCCACTTAAAACAGCACCGGGTATTGAAAGGAGTTTCAGGTCTTTTTGCAGGTTGAAAACAGCGTCGGATGGAAAGTATTGACCATGCTGCTGCAACTGGCGAAATTCATTTGCCTGCTGCAATTCTGTTTGTATAAATTCAAGCCTGGTATGAATACGCAGGTTTGTTGCTTTGTGTTTTGCATATTCGCTTTTACAGTGCTCTGCCAGCAATGCCTTTACTTTATCAAACTCCAACTGTACTGCCGCTGATTCCGGAAATAATTTCATAACGCTGATGCTTCGGTTGAACGAAGCGTTCCTTTTTGTGGTGCAAAAATAAAGGGTTGGGGTTTATGAATTATTTATGCGTGTTAGTCGCCTTGATTGGAAACGATGTTGGCAACAGCGGTGGATGTTGAGCAGGTTTTCTGCTCTCGTCTTTTTGTCACTTTCTTTTGCTTGCCCAAAAGAAAGTAACCAAAGAAAAAGGCAGTCGCCGCCAAAACAGCCTGCCGGCGACGGGGGTATTTCAATTTAGCTTGGGTGCTACTGTGGTGAAGGGCAGCGGGGCGGTGAAGGTTGTTCATCCTACCACGTAATTGCGAGAAGGAGGTACTTCCAGCCCTGAACTCATTTCGGGGACGACGAAGC
>JANPIA010000017.1:0-5082 GCA_031424735.1 Segetibacter sp. | reverse complement strand
GCAGCAAATAAACCACCCGTAAGAACAAACGTAAAAAAATCAGCACCAAAAAAAGGAGCGGTTAAAAGCGGCAGCCTGCGAAGGAGATAATACCTTCAATCTTTACTACTCATCCGTTTTGCATTCCGGAACGGATTTTTTTCGTTTAACGATAAATAACAACTATGGACCTATCGTTGCACCTTCAGATCATCTACCTTTTTATATTGGCTTTACCCATAGCCTGCATAGCCTGGACGATAACGCACGAGGAAGTTTTTAGGGAGCCACGCGACTACTGTGTTAAAAAAAGCACCGAATGTAAAAGCCTGCTGCAACGAAAGTTTTATTACCTGTTTACCTGCGAGTATTGTTTTAGCCATTACGTAACGGTGTTCATACTTGTTATTACACGCTATCATTTGGGTTTCGATGATTGGCGTGGTTATCTCATTGGGGGATTTTCGCTTGTTTGGATAGCCAACATCTATATGAGCATCTTCGGCAGGATTCGCATCGTGCTTAAAAACGACAAGCTCGAAGCTAAAATAAAAGAAGAAGAATTAAAGAAATGCGAGGATGAAGCTTTGCAGGAGGAGAAAAAAACATAGTGAAAGTACGGACCATACAAATAAAAGCTGCCCCGTTTGAAAGGCAGCTTTTGTTTTTAACGCTTAGTTTTTCACAGGTAAAAAGCTATACTTTTTCCCATACTCAATCATTTGATCAAAAAAGCTTGCAGGGTATTCTATTTTTACATCGCTAACATTTTCACCATTCATCGCGGCAACAAGCCTTGGCTGAATGAAACCTTTATAAGGTTTTAAACCCAGCTTTGCATATCGGGCCAATATCTCCTTATGCAATACGGCATCAACTTTTACACCATAGGTTTCCACCAGGTTTTTTCCACCATTAAAATCGCCTTCTGATTTTATGCGTTGTATTTCTTTCAGCAACTGCCCAAACAAGTCGCGCAACTTATTGTAGTCATTTATCTGAACATAGGTTTTGCCATCCTTTTTTACAAACGCAACTACGTTGTCCTTCTTGCCTTTCTCGTAAGCCCAGCGTGCAACAAGCTGGCGGTTTCGCATATGTGCTTCCTCAATTTGGTCGCCTAATTTTAAACGGGTAAGCTGCGTGATAAGCCCATTCATCATATAGCTATCGTACTGCGCCATTCCTACTTCTGTCGATGGGGAAACGCCAATATCAATCAGCTTTTGATCGGGTATAAAATACAGACCAACCAGGTCGGCCCGGGCTTCTTCTAACGTAGATGCATAATTCTTCAGTGTCTTGTCTGTGGTCTCAATCCCGGGATTGATCTGTCCTGATGCGTGCCCGATACACTCGTGCATATCCGTATGCAAGTCTGCAGAAAGGCTGCCCCATTTTTTCAACCTCGCGTTTATAGTATCGTTCAACGCAAACTCATCAACCAATCCGCCTTTTGCCGAAGCAACATTGTACGAGTATACAATATTGCTGAGCGATACTGATTTTGAGCCATGGTCTTTTCTTATCCAATCTGCATTTGGCAGGTTAATGCCAATGGGCGTGCTTGGGGCAGCATCGCCACTTTCTACAATTACGGTAATGGCTTTTGCTGTAATACCCTTTACACTTTTCTTTTTGTGTTCCGGCATCAGTGGTGAGTTGTCTTCAAACCATTGAGCCTGGTCGGCTATCGCTTTAATGCGTTTGGTTGCTTCCAGGTCTTTCATAGAAACAACGCTTTCGTAACTTCCCTTTTTACCAATGGCATCCATATAAACTTCAATAAACCCATTCACTACATCAAGGCGGGAGTTTACATCGTTCACCCAGGCAATGCTGTATTCATCAAAAGTTTTCAGATCTCCGGTTCTGTAATATTGAGAAAGCAGTTGCAGAGCTTTCTTTTGCTCAGGGTTTTCAGCTACAACAGCAGCCTTTTCCAGCCAGTAAATAATTTTTTCAATAGCAGGCGAATACATACCGCCGAGCTTCCAAACCTTCTCTGCTATCTGCCCATTCTCTTTCATGGTTTTACTGTTCAAACCCCATGAAGGCGCGTTGCCTTTGGTCTCGTATTTTGCATAAAAAGCTTCTACTTCTTTTTGTGTAACACCTTCATAAAAGTTTACAGACGACGCGGTCACATTGTCAATGCCCGGTCTCAGGTCAACCAGCTTCGGCTCAATTTTCAAATCGTACACAAGTGGCTTTATGCGTGACAGGAATGCATCGACCGTTTCACCAGCTTCCTTTGGCAACTGTGCGCTATCCGCGCCTTTTACTACCTGTGCAAAAAAATCGTACGAACATTTTGGGATGAATTTTTCGTTTCCATAGTGATGGTGGTTACCGTTGCTAAACCAAAAGCTTCCGCAATATTCTTCAAATTTTTTCCAGTCGTCGCTATTCTTATCTCCGTTGTACGATGCATAGGCAGCTTCTAATGTTTTTCGTAACAGGATGCCGTATTTACTTTTCTGGTCGTAAATAATATCCCTTCCACATAAGGCAGCTTCGTACAGGTAATAAGCCAACTCTTTTTGCTGGCCATTCAATTGGTTAAACCCCGGCACCTGGTAACGAAGTATTTGCAGGTCGGCAAATGCTTCCGCCTCTGCCTTAAAGCTGGTATCGTATGTTTCATTAGAGGAGGTTGCTTGTTTTGTTGTATCGGCTGGTGCATCGGTTTTTTTTCCACTATTGCACGAGATAGTAATTGCGCAAACCAGGCTTGCAGTTAACACCCATTTAGCGCATTCAGCGCCTGTTTTTATCAATTTCATAGTAAAGCAATTTTTGTGATGGATAAAAGTAGAGGATTAGAATCACACAGGAAAAATTGAAGTATAAATGGCTAATAAGCGGGGTATACAAACATAAACTCAATTATAATTTTTCAATGCGGCCATTATCTGGATAGTCAAAAACTGATTTAAACCACAGTAGGTAAATACCGGCTTTAATAGATTTTATGGTTTCTCAAAGAGGAACGAAGCGAGCCGCGGGGTAGCACTACGGTCATCATTATCAAACCATTCTTCCAAAACCCTTAGCTTAAAACCATGATGCGTTGCAGCGTTTATATAGTCGGAAAGATGGTGAACAAAACAATCGGGCATGTATGTTTTTCCATCTCGTTCAAACCGCGCTTTGCTGCCGCTGTATTGTTTGAATGGATGAAGTTCACAAACATAAAATTTACCCTCCGGTTTTAAAAGTTTAAATGCCTGCTCAAAAACGAAATCAATATTGCTGATGTGTTCCAATATAAGGCTGCAGGTAACCAGCTCTGCCGGTGCCGGTGAAAAATTCCAGGGGGTGGTTATGTCTGCCTGGGTGAAAGTTACCTTGGGCGATGTTATTTTTCCTTTTGCGATCTCCAGCATCTTTTCCGAAAAATCTACCGCAATAAGCCACTTTGCTTTTTGGGCAATCCATACAGTGTTCTTACCTGTACCGCAACCAATTTCTATAACCAGACCAAAATCGAAAGTAGACAATGTTTTCTGCAAAACCTTTTTCTCTAAGTCGCGGGTTTCGTTTTCTACCTCATCATAAGTAACCGACCATTGATTGTAAGCATCCCGTGTATCCATATGCCGAAGATAAGAAGAAGCTTTGCCAGAGAAGCGTTGAAAAGGATTTTGAAGAAATTTTTGAAATAACTTTTCGAGGACAGCACGAGCGCCCTGTATAAAATCGGCTGGCCTGATGTTGGTGTTACAACCAATGTCTGGGCAACATTCACCTCAAACAAAAAAAATGGAAAACTGGAAAGAACTATTTATGAATTCTGTATCGGCTATAGAAGAAAAGTGGGACGATCTCCGTTTCACTTTTACTAGCAGGCTTGGCTTGAACGACCCCCTGCAAATTGTGCCCTACCGAACCTATGGCACTGCAACAAGTATATACCTGTTGGGCAGGGTATTGGAAGATAAAAAAATAACCAGCGCAGGAGACAAGGATACGGTAATGAACAACCTTTTCAATATGTACAAACGTTTTGAAAGTGATGAAGTACCCGGCGCAAAACTGAAGGCTATATTGCCTGGCGAAGTACATGAGTTGACGACAAACGAGGAGGGTTATTTTGTATTGAATATAACGCCGGCAACACCCGTCATCAACGAACATTTATGGCACCGCGTACCCCTGCAGTTGGTATCGGCTCCTATTCATTTCGATGCGTGTTTAACCGCCCATGCCGAAGTAATGATACCGCCTGCCGATGCTGAATACGGCATTATTAGCGACATAGATGATACCGTTATAAAAACAGCGGCAACCAACCTGCTTGCAATGGGTAAAACCGTATTACTTGCCAATGCCCGCACCCGCTTACCGTTTGCCGGCGTTGCGGAGTTTTATAAAGCTTTGCAATTGGGTAGAAACGGTAAACGCAACAATCCCTTTTTTTATGTTAGCAGCAGCCCATGGAATATGTACGACCTGCTTAAAGATTTCCTCGACCTAAACAAAATTCCGGAAGGACCTATTTTGCTTCGCGACATTGGTTTTGGTGGCGAAACCAAAATGCGCGGCGGGCACATGGGGCATAAGTTTAAAGAGATCAAACAAATACTGGAGGCGTATCCGCACCTGCAGTTTGTTTTAGTGGGCGATAGCGGGCAGGAAGACCCGGTGATATACCGTGAAGTAGTGAAACAGTTTCCGGGGAGGGTGTTGGCCATTTATATTCGCGACGTACAATTGCCTGACCGGGAAAAGATCGCAGTGGATGTTTCAAAGTTGTTGGAGGAAGAAAACGTTGAGATGATTATAGTTGACAACACCGTGGAAGCTGCAGAACATGCCGCCAAAATCGGGTTGATTTATTCTGATGCTATTCCTGTAATTGAGCAGGACAAAAAAGAAGATAAAGGTCAGTTGCCGGGTAAAGAAGATGTTGGGGAGGTGTAAAAATTTAAAACCGAAAAAGCTTAAGCGAAGCAGGATAGCTGGAATATTTAATAGCTGACATAAAATACCCCGTTAGATAAAACATTTTTAACTGTACTGCCTGTAATGCCGGGTCCCTGAACCTCGCCAGAAAATGTACCCTTTATTGAAGTCGAAGTCATTTCGGTAATGCTAATT
>JANPIA010000016.1:0-25198 GCA_031424735.1 Segetibacter sp. | reverse complement strand
CGCCCTCTTATACCGTTGGTTATTTATTCATATTTTTTTTGAACAACAAAGGCACAAAAGCCCGAAGTAACACTAAGCTTTGTGCAACTTCCTGTTCTTCGTGCCTTTGTGGTTTATTTTGCTGAATGGAGAATTTCAACCTTACAAGAGGGCGACGCAACGGCCGTTGAATAGATAAAGCAAAGCCTGGCCCCAAAAATCATAAACTTTAAAAGCAAATACATGTACAGAATAGGCTCCGGTATCGACTATCACCAATTAGTAGAGGGAAGAGAATTTTGGTTAGGTGGCGTTAAAATACCACACGACAAAGGGGCGCTCGGACACAGCGATGCCGATGTATTGTTACACGCTATTTGCGATGCGCTGCTTGGCGCACTCTGCCTTGGCGATATTGGTGTTCATTTCCCCGATACTTCATCCGAGTTTAAAAATATCGACAGTAAAATTTTGTTACAACGCACCATGGAGTTAATTAGCAACGAAGGCTATAAGGTGGTGAACGTAGATACGACCTTGTGTTTGGAAGCGCCAAAAATAAAATCCTATGTTGCCCCAATGCAACAGGTAATAGCCGACATTCTGCAGCTTACCATCAGGGACGTTTCTATAAAAGCGACCACCACAGAAACCATGGGATTTGTAGGGCGTAAAGAGGGGTTGGTAGCGTATGCAACTGCCTTGTTACAAAGGCTATAGTTTTAACATCTTTCGTTTTAACTAATTGGCTGCCTTCACATTTCAATAACTATTTTTGCCCGCGTGGAAAAGCTGTCTGTTAACATAATTAATCGCTCAAATAATCCCCTGCCGGAGTATGCCACACCGGGTTCATCGGGCATGGACATAAGGGCGAACCTTGAAGAAGAAGTTGAGTTAGATACATTGGAAAGGCGCATGATCCCCACGGGTTTATTTATTGAACTTCCACAGGGATATGAAGCCCAGGTTCGTCCGCGAAGCGGGCTGGCGGCAAAACATGGACTAACCTGTTTAAACAGTCCCGGTACAATAGATGCCGATTACCGCGGCGAGTTAAAAGTTATCATTATCAATCTTTCAAACGAGCGCCAGGTAATACACCCCGGCGACAGGATTGCCCAAATGGTAATACAAAAAGTAGAACAGGTACAGTTGTTGAAAGTAGAGGTATTGAATGAAACCCAGCGTGGCGACGGCGGGTTTGGGCATACCGGTAAACATTAAATGAATGAACATGAAAATTTACATTTCGATACTCTCCATTTTTGCAATTGCAGTATTCTCGTGCCGCCCGGCAAAAAAAGTGCAAAAAATACAGGAGGCTATTTCAAAAATTGATACCACGGTAACAGTGGTAATTAAGGAAAAATCATCCGTTGACTCTGCACAACTAAAAAGCGATTTGTTTAAAAAGGTATTGCAGAATAAAATTGAGTTTCAAACCTTTTCTGCCAAGGTAAGGGTAGGATACCAGGGGAAGGATGGAGGTGATGAAGCCACTGCTTATATCAGGATGGAAAAAGATAAAATGGTATGGCTGAGTTTACGCGGAGCCCTGGGTATAGAAGGTTTTAGGGTGCTGGTTACAAAAGATAGTGTTAAAGTGATGAATCTTTTAAAAAAGCAGGTGCAATACAGGAGTATTGAATATTTAAAGGAGATAACCGAGTTGCCGTTTGATTTTAAAACCTTGCAGGATCTTATCATTGGTAACCCCGTTTACATGGACCCAAACATTGTTTCGTACAAAAGCAATGGCGACAACGAATTGCTGGTGTTGATGTATGGTAATCTTTTTAAGCACCTGGTTACACTGGATAATACAAACTTTAAGGTGTTGCATAGTAAGCTGGATGATGTTGACCAGATACGTAACCGAACCTGCGACATCACCTTTTCTGATTACGAGAACAAATCCGGTCAGGCGTTTTCAACCAAAAGAATGATTTCAGTAGCTGAAAAATCCAAACTGGATATCGACCTCGATTTTAAACAATATGCGTTTAACGAGGCACTAACCTTTCCCTTTAATATTCCTAAAAATTATAAGACCAGGTAATTTTTCCCGGATCACATGCGTTACGCTGAAGACCTAAACCCAGGAGGACATGCTAAAAAAACTCATCTTACTTATTATTCTTACTGCAACTCTTTCGGCTGGTTTTGCTCAACCGCAAAGTAAAGAAGACCTGCAGCGAAAGCAACAGCAATTGCTTGGCGAAATAAGAGACCTCAATGCAACATTAAGCCAGATACGTAAAAGTAAAAAGCAATCCATCGGGCAGCTCGAATTATACAAACGAAAGATCAGGGCACGGGAAGAATTGATTCAAAACATTAATAAAGATGTACGGGTGTTGGATAATAACATCTACCTGTCGTCCATGCAAATTAGTAAGCTGCGTAAGGAATTGGATACACTTAAGCAGGAGTATACACAGAGCCTCGTGTTTGCCTATAAGAACCGCAGCAATTACGATTATCTCAATTTTATTTTTTCAGCCGCAACGTTTAACGATGCCGTTAAGCGGATCACTTACCTGAAGAGCTATCGCCAGTACCGTGAACAACAAGTGGCAAACATCTTAAAAACACAACAACTGATTGAGCAAAAGATAGCGCAGCTAAACAACAACAAAGCGCAGAAAACGATCGCGCTGCAAGACCAGGGAAAGCAGTTGCAGGTATTGGAAACGGATAAGCGTGAACAGGACCAGGTGGTAAAAGAATTGAAAGGCAAAGAAAGCAACCTTGCTATCGAAATAAAGAACCGCGAAAAGCAACGGCAGAAAATGAAGGATGCGATCACTGCACTAATTCGCCGCGAACAAAAAGAAGCGCTGGAACGTGCAAGAATTGCCAAAGCAAAGGAAGCGGAAGAGAAGAAAAAACGAGATGCTGCCAATGCTGCAAATAATACGGGACTATCCGGCAACAACAAGCCCAGGGTGGAAGACAAGCCGGTTGTGAAGCCAAAGACAGACAGAACATACAGTCCCTTTGAATCTACAGAAGAAGGTAAGGCAGAATCGATGAGTTTTGAAGGTGGAAGGGGAAGGCTGCCATGGCCGATTGATGCGGGTTATGTAAGTATACCATTTGGCAGGTATAGAATTCCGGATACCCAACTTTATGGTCAAAGTGATGGTATTACGGTATCGCTGCCTGTTGGTTCATCGGTTAAGGCAGTAGCTGATGGGGAGGTTTCTACTATTGTTGATCTTGGTGGCGAACAGGCAGTAATGGTTCGTCATGGAAAATACTTTACGGTTTACAGTCACCTCGCTTCTGTAAATGTGGGCAAGCTGCAAAAGGTACGCCCAGGTACCGTTGTAGGACGGGCTGCTGCTAACGACGATGGTGAAGGTGAAGTTGTTTTTATGGTAACCAACGAAAGGGGTCAACCACTAAACCCCGAGGGTTGGTTAAAAAGAAGATAAACGAGATTTATTGCGAAATGCCCTGAGGAAAGCAATCATCCATTTTACAAAACCGGCTGTACAGTTTTTCGTAAATGGGGATGATGTTATGTATGTCAAATGTACACGCCTGCTCGTATGCTGCCTGCTTAAACTTCAATAATTTTTCTTCATCCGATAATAATTCGATTGCATACTCGCTCATTGTTTTCACATCCCCCACATCGGCCATATAACCTGTTACACCGTGAATGTTTACCTCTGGCAAACCACCGGCATTGCTGCTGATAACGGGCATGCTTGCAGCCATGGCTTCCAGCGCGGCCAATCCAAAGCTTTCATAATCCGATGGCAATAAAAAAAGGTCGCTTACTACCAGTATTTCTTCCATCTGTTCCTGCTTGCCTAAAAAGCGAATATGGTCAAATACATTGAGTTCGCGGGCAAGTTCTTCCATTACCGGTCGCTCCGGTCCATCGCCTACCAGCAATAATTTAGAGGGTATCTTCTTATTGATCTCGGCAAAAATCTTCACCACATCCTGCACCCTTTTTACTTTTCTGAAGTTGGATGCATGTACTATAATTTTCTCACCATCCGGCGCAATCACCTGCCTGAAAGCATCAATAGGTTTTTTGCTGAAGCGGGTGACATCAACAAAGTTTTGAATTACATCTATCTCCTTTGTAATCTTAAACGACTTATAGGTTTCCTGCCTGAGGTTGTTACTCACTGCGGTTATTGCATCGCTTTCGTTGATGCTGAAAGTGACCACCGGCGCATAGGTTTTATCCTTTCCTACCAGCGTTATATCGGTACCATGCAATGTTGTTATTACGGGTATGTTGATGCCCTGTTTTTCAACAATACGTTTAGCCAGGTAAGCCGCCGAAGCATGAGGTATGGCGTAGTGTACGTGAAGGAGATTTAAGTCGTGATTCAATATCACATCCACCATAGTGCTTGCCAGTGCCACCTCGTAGGGAGGATAATCGAATAATGGATAGGTAGGCACACGTACTTCGTGGTAAAATATATTGGTATTAAAAACATTCAACCGAACCGGTTGCTGGTAAGTAATAAAATGCACCGAATGACCTTTGTCGGCCAATGCCTTTCCCAGTTCAGTGGCCAGCACACCGCTTCCGCCAAAAGTGGGGTAGCAAACAATCCCTATACGCATGTGAGTGATAATTTATTTTGTCGCCAGTTCGTGAGTTTTCAAAGTTCGGAAGTTTTAAAAGTGTGCAACTTCCCAGGTTCAAATGTTCACGAAGTTCACGAGTTCAAATTTTTACACGTTTCCGGTAAACTTGTAAACTAGTGAACTGGTGAACCAGCAAACCCAAAACTCAAAACTCAAAACCCTGACTCCAACGAAGTAACAATAAAATCTCCATTACGTTCAAACCTCTCAACACTTAAGCGCAAACAATAACATTTGCGTAATTTGCCCGCATCAACTTACAACATGAGAAAATTTTTTACCTGCTTCCTGGTCATTCCATTTTTTTCGATCGCGCAACCTAAAACCGATTCTATTTTCATAAGGCGTATTTCAGACGACATTATGCGCAACGGTACGGCGTACGACCTGCTTCATTACCTAACCAAACAAATTGGTGGAAGGTTGGCGGGCTCACCACAATTTGCAAAAGCCGTTCAATGGGGTAAGGGTGCAATGGAAAGCATGCACGCCGATACCGTTTATCTGCAGCAGTGTATGGTGCCGCACTGGGTTCGTGGCGGGCAGGATAAGGCAATGGTAATTGGCATCGGTAATAAAAAAGAAAAACGCTCACTTGATATACTTGCCTTAGGCAACTCACTGGGCAGCGGTAAAAAAGGAGTTACGGCGGAAGTGTTAGCAGTAAATAATTTTGAAGAGTTAGAACAAAAGAAAGACCTGGTTAAAGGCAGGATCGTTTTTTACAATGCCGCTTTTAATCCCACCAATTTAAAGCCTGGGCAATCGTATGCGCAAACTGGTTTGTATCGCCGAAACGGGGCGAGCCGTGCCGCAAAATATGGCGCATTAGGTGTACTTATCCGTTCGCTTACCGAGGCAACCGATAACAACCCGCATACAGGTGCAATGGCCTATAATGATAGTTTTCCGAAGATACCAGCGGCTGCCATGGGCGGCAGGGATGCAGATTATTTATGGAATACCTGCAAGGAAAATGCGATGGTAAAAATAACGTTAACAACCAATGGTTATTTTTTACCCGATACCATTGCGCACAATGTAATAGGGGAGTTGAAGGCATCGACAAAGTCAAACGAGTACATTACCATTGGCGGACACCTGGATAGCTGGGATGTAAACGAAGGCGCCCACGACGATGGTACCGGCATTGTACAAACCATGGAAATATTACGTGTTTTTAAAGCACTCGGGTATAAGCCGAAACATAACATTCGTTTTGTATTGTTTGCCAACGAGGAAAATGGCTTACGCGGTGGAGATAAATATGCCGAAGAAGCAGGCGCGAGAAAAGAAAAACACTTGTTTGCCCTGGAAAGCGATGCCGGCGGTTTTACCCCACGCAGTTTTGGGTTTACAATAGAACAGGATAAGCTGGAAAAAATTCAACCATGGACAAGTTTGTTAAAACCCTATGGCATTCACGAGTTAGTAGCTGGTGGCGGAGGTGCTGATATTGGTCCGCTCAATAAACTGCTGAAAACTCCCCTGGCTGGCTACCAGCCCGACGGCCAGCGTTATTTTGATATTCACCATGCACGGAGCGATGTGTTTGAAGCCGTAAATAAAAGGGAGCTTTTGCTCGGTGCTGTTAACATGGCGGCGTTGGTTTACCTGGTTGATAAATATGAGTTATAGTTCCATCGCAAAAAAGGTCATATAGCACGTTTTAAACCATCAACTGTATGAGAAAAATATTACCGCTATCCATCATCATTATTCTGCTGATATTTTCCGGTTGGTTCTACTGGAAATATTACTACACCTACAGCGATGGCAATCGTACAGGTTTGCTGCAAAAATTTTCTCACAGGGGCAACGCTTTCAAAACGTATGAAGGTGAGTTGGTATTAAGCAGTGTAATTGGTAATAATATTTCCCCCATCTCCTCAGAGAAATTTTATTTTTCGGTGGAGGATAAAAATGTTGCTACCAAGCTGATGAATTATGAAGGACAGCGCGTGGTGCTTCATTACCAGGAAAAGAATGGCTTGTTATTTTGGCGCGGTGATACACGCTATATTGTTGACAGCATACGCAGTGTTGCGCCCTGATTAGCTGGCATGTAATAAAAATATAGCCAGCCGTTTATGAATATCAGGTACCTCTTTCTTCCAGTCGGCAATTGTTTTTGTAAGTATGGTTTCGGAAGGCGCCGTAATATCAACGGCAATGCAAAGCCTTGTATCGGGCCGGCAGGTTTGCAGCAATTCTTTTATTAATTGATTATTACGGAATGGCGTTTCTATAAAAATTTGCGTGCAATTTTTTTTTGCGGATTCCGTTTCAATTTCTTTAACCGCAACTTTTCGTTGCTGGTTATCTATAGGCAAATAACCGGTAAACTGAAAGTGTTGTCCATTCATACCACTGGCCATTAGCGCTAATAAAATGGAACTCGGTCCCACCAATGGCTTAACACCTGCCTGCAACTTTTGTGCAACATCCACTAATATTTGCCCTGGGTCGGCAATGCCGGGGCAGCCAGCTTCACTAAGTAAACCAATGTTGTTTCCTTCTTTCAGCAGTTGTATAAAACTTTGCTGTACTTCCAGTTCTGCTTTGTGTATAGCAAACCATTTATAATCATCAATAACCATCTCCCGCCAAATACTTTTTAAAAAGCGGCGGGCAGTTCTTTCATTCTCTACAAAAAATGCATTGCATTGCTTTATCGCATCCAGTACATAGGGTGGTACTGTTTCAGGAGCATCATTGTGTAAAATGGTTGGGATAAGAAAAAGATTTCCTTTCATTTTGTTTTCATTCTACTTATTAACCTTCATCGGGTACATACTTAGCGTAGCAGCTATTACTGCATAAGCTGGTGCAAATATCCAGCCTGCCACCGGCACCAGGTGCATCAGGTAAAAAACCAGGCCGTTGCCAATAGCCAGTCCTTTACGATTGCCAATAAAATGAATGCTTTCTGCAGGAGTCAATTTGTTTCTTTCGCAACTATAATCCAGCATGGAAAAGCCGTAGTAGTAACACTCTATCAATAAAGCAAAAACCGGTGTCACCCAACCTATCACCGGTATTAGAGAAAGAAGTAGTATAGAGAATGTATAAACTGTTTGCCATAAAGTATTGCGGATGGCTATGCGTACACCACGAAATATGTCTTTTATTAATTGCAGAAAGCTAAAAGGGAAGTCTTTCCCTTCAATGATCGCCTCTGTTTTTTCGCTCAGGTAGGCAAAAATGGGAGAGCCAACAATCAGCCACAAGTATTTAAAAAGCGAAAAATAAAACAGCATCAAAATCAACCAAAGCATCATACCACCTATGGTAAAAAGAAAGCCAAGTAAGCGGCTGCTCATGCTGGCTACCCAAACCTTCAGTCCTGTTTTTATAAATAAGAAATCAATAACACCATTGGCACTTTTTGCAAAAAAATACATGCTGATACAAAACAACAACATGTAAACAATGCCTGGTAGAATGATCCACTTCCACAAGTTATGGCGGCGGATAAATTGATGTGCCTGGCCGTACGACTGTATCGCAAGTACAATGTCTTTAAGCAATAGGGGTTAGTTTTAACAGGCATAAATTTAGCCCGTATTTTCATGTTAGCGCTAAATATATTTGCAGACCTTCTACCACTTAACACGGTTAAAAAATGGTTGAAGTTTTGATGAAAATTAAGCAGGATGCCAAGGCAAAAAAATAAACCATGGAAAAAATTACCGGCACAATTTTATGAACGGAACGATGTAGTGCAGGTTGCAAAAGATTTAATTGGCAAAATACTGGTTACACAATTTGATGGCAGACTAACTGCCGGCAGAATTGTAGAAACGGAAGCATACAATGGTGAAGTGGATATGGCATCGCATGCACGATTGGGGAGACGAACAAACCGCACAGAGATTATGTATGCAAAAGGTGGCGTAGCATACGTGTACTTATGTTACGGCATTCATCAATTGTTTAACGTTGTCACCAATGTTCAGGATGTGCCACATGCCGTATTAATAAGAGCATTGGAACCAATGCAGGGTATTGATTTTATGCTGCTCCGAACTTTTAAAAACAGGGTCGGCTTCGACCTTACACGGGGGCCCGGTAACCTGTCAAAAGCATTAGGTATTCATACAAAACATACAGGTACCAGTTTATTGGGCGATGATATATATATAGCGGCTGATGGTTGTGCCTATGGCGAAAAAGAAATACTGGCAACTGCACGCATAGGGGTTGACTATGCAGGGGAGGATGCATTGCTTCCTTACAGGTTTATGGTACGGGGTAATTTGTATGTAAGTGGGAAAAAGATAAAAGTGATGTAATTCTTTTCCATGCAAGATGACGTGTAACCTCAGCATTCGTTACTGTATAAAATTGGGAGACTCGCATTCCTGCCAATATTCTACAATCTTCTTAATGATTTGTTCCAGCTTGTTGATTGAACTGGGTTTAACAAAAAAACCCTGCGCCGATTTAGAATAGGCATCAATAACCGACTTTTGAGAAGATGAAGTTGTAAAAAACAGGTAAGGGATGCATTTCAACCTCAATTGTTCATTTGTGTGAATCTTATCTCTTAACTCAAACCCATTTAATTTAGGCATATTAATATCTGAAAGGATCAGAAAAGGTTTGTTATTGGAATCGACGAGATACTCGAGAGCCTCATTGCCATCTGAAAAATAAATGATTTCATTTTTATAATCGAGCTGCTTAAAAATGTCAATTAGTATTTCCTGATCATCCAGGTCGTCTTCTATAACTATGATTGGGCCACTCTTATTCATAACTCTTATATTGTACCTTATCCGCTGTTCGCGAATTTGGATGATAGGAATACTTCCAGTAAGTTATGATGGCGCTTAGCATTTCTTTTATATCAGCCAGGTGTGCGGGTTTTTTAAAATAGCCCTGTACAGCTAATTCGTAGGCTTTATCAATAAAAACACGTTCGTCGGCAGTTGAAAGAAATAAAAAGGGAATGGATTTTTGCCGGAGCACTTCATCATCATATATTTTCTGCCTGAGATCGAGCCCGTTTGTTTTAGGCATATTGATATCGCAAAGTATGAACAGGAAATTTTGTTTGGACAACTTTAAATAATCGAGCGCTTTTGCAGCGTCGTTAAACGTTACCATTTCATTATCTACCTGCAGTTCTTTAAATGCAAAACTGAATAGCTCTAAATCATCCGGATCGTCATCAATTAATATAACAGGTAGGGGTTTCATAGTAAAACTTTTTGTAGTGAGGGTTTCGCGAAAATGTTTTCATTTTTAAAAAATATTTTAAACAGCGTACCAACATCGGGGGTACTTTGTACTTCCACTTTTCCGTTGTTGGCATCCATTATTTTCTTCACCAGGTACAATCCTATTCCTTGTCCGCCCTGTTGGTACTGTAGCTGGTTATAAAGGTTGAAAATTTTGCCCAGGTTTTTTTGTAACATGCCGGTTCCGTTGTCTTCCACGCTTAGCACTGTATAATCGTCCTGCGTGGTCGTTGATATATTTATACCTGGGATGCGTTTTTCACTTCGGTATTTTAATGAATTGCTGATGAGGTTAAATAAAATGCTCCTTAGATTCTTTTTTGAAAATTGTATATGCACAACTTCAAAGTTGGTGGTGATGACGGCATTGGTTGACAAAATGGTTTCTGAAATGCTCGTTCTTATTTCGTCGGTTAGTTTTGCAATATCTACTGCTTCGGTGTTAACATGATCGCTTTCTATTTTTCCAATGATGGCAAGTTCTTTTATAAGGGAGCGAAATTTTTTAACAGAATTGTCTATAATATCAATGTACTCTATTAGTTCAGGGGAAATTTTGCGGGTTTGATTTAGCAGGCCGATGGTTACTTCTATGTTGCTGAGCGGTCCTAAAAGATCATGCGATGCGGTGAGCACAAAATTGTCGAGGTCGGCATTGATGCGCCGTAAATTTTTATTGGTTTTATCTAACTGTGATTGTATTTTTTTAAGCTCAGTAATGTCGTTAAAAGTAATGATGGCGCCATCCGTTTTGCTATCAGTTAGCCTTATATACGGCATGGTCATAACCTGGTACCATTTGCCGTTATTGGCTTCCACTTCTTTGGTAATAATTCCACCCGTCTTAATCACTTCGTCAATATCGGACTTAATGGTTTCCAGTTTAATGTTGGTTGAAATATTACTGATCGGTCGTCCAATATCGCTTTCCAGCAAGTTTATATGTTTTACCGTTCCAGGCGAAAAACGCATCAGCAGCAAATCGCGGTTTACAAACAACTGCCCATTTACATTGCTCCTGAAATAATTATTCAGGTCATCATTAATATCAACGAGTTCTTTATTTTTTGCCTGGTAATCTATGTTGAGTGTATGCAACTCTTCATTAATAGACTGCATTTCTTCGTTGGTGCTTTGCATTTCTTCGTTGGCAGAGAGAAGTTCCTCGTTAAACGACTGCATATTCTCGTTGGAACCATTCAGCATTTCCTGGGTTGTTTGCAGTTTGTTTTTTAGTTCCATCATTTCAGCCTGCGTATTCAGTGCATATTCCTCCAGGTAGGTGTTTTTATTAAATACTTCACCGCCAGTTTGTAAGCCGGCAGTTGTAGCATCGTCGCTAAATATTAAAATCAACATTTTTTTATCGGGCTGAAAAAGTTGGAGCGGTTTAACATGCAGGCTAACCGCTGCGGGTTGGCTTTCAATCTTAATTCCGTTTACCACCACTTTTTTATTTTCCTGCAAAGCCTTACGACTGGCGGAAGCAAAAGCAACATCAAGCGGTTTTGGTAATAACTCTGAAAGGTTTACCGTAAAGTTTTTTTGCAAAAGATACTTAGTGGTATCGCCAAAGGTTTGTACCACATGGTTGTTCTCATCAACACAAATAAGTGTATAACCAAACTCAATCATCAGTGCCGCATTAATGGATTCGGCTAAAGAAGATCTTTTATTTATCACCTGTCCTTCCTTTAGTTGCGGAGTGGGTGTTGATTTCGAATTGGAAAAGGCTGGTTGAAAAAATGCATCGAAGCGAATTGCCTGTCTTGCTTCGTTTGACCGATATAATTTCCATTTCCCATTTACAACTTCCAGGCTTTGCATAATGCTCAGCGGGTTTTCGCTTGGTCCTAAAAACAGGTACCCGTTTTTTTTGAGCCCGAACAACAGCATGTTCAATATTTTACTTTGTAACACCGGGTTCATATAAATGAGCATGTTGCGGCAACTGATAAAATCCATGTTGCAATAAGGGGGATTCTTTACAACATCGTGATGTGCAAAAATGAGCATATGCCTTATCTCTGGTTTCACACGGTAGTTGCCAGCTTCTTTAATAAAAAATCTTTCTATCCTTTGTGGCGAAATCGATGTTGTAATAGTCTCGTTGTAAACTCCCTTTCCCGCATATAATAATGCTGCATCGTCAACATCGGTGGCAAATATCTTTACAACGGTACCTTTAAATTCTCCGGTTAATTTTTCGCAAAGTAATATGGCGAGCGAATAAGCTTCTTCGCCGGTTGCACAGCCCGCCACCCACAACTTTATTTCCTGTGTAGGTTGCGCTTGTTTTAGCATTTTGGGTATGATGTTTTTTTCAATCAATTCAAATGCTTCTTTATCTCTAAAAAACGATGACACGCTAATCAAAAAATCATTGGCTAATAATTCAATTTCCGCAGGTGTATTTTTTAGGAAAGCGAGGTAACTTACCAGGTTGTTAAAATTATTAGACGCTGCCCGGCGCAGTGTTCTTCTTAATAATGTGGAAGGCTTGTAATCAGAAAAATCGATCGGATGGTGTTCCTTTACCAGCTTGACAATAGCCAGCATATTTGTGTCATCATCCGGGGTAGCTACACCCTTAATTTCATTGTTTACATAATTTGCTATGGTTTGCGGCATAAGCCCCGGCTCTAAAATAAAATCGACCATACCGGTGGCAATTGCATGGGTGGGCATGCTGCTGAATTCAGCTTTATCGGGGTTGCGGGCAATCACCATTCCGCCGTGTTGCTTTATTGCCTTTACACCCTCGGTACCATCCGAACCCATGCCCGATAGTATAACGCCAATTGCTTTACTCCCCTGGTCGTTTGCAAACGAATTGAAAAAGGTATTGATGGTTAAATGTGGACCGCGTTGTTCGCCCTTTTCGGTCAGTTTCAATTTGCCATTTTCAATGGTCATAAATTTTTTGCTGGGTATCAGGTAAACCATGTTCTTTTCAACGTTCATTCCTTCTTCAGCTTCTTTTACTTTTAGTTTGCTGTGCTTATCCAATAGTTCCGCCATGCGGCTTTTAAAGTCGGCCGATAGATGCTGGATAATTACGTAGGCAACACCATCCAACGGTGTATTGTCAAAAAAATTGTGGATCTCTTCCATGCCTCCGGCCGAGGCCCCAATGGCAATGATATATTCGGGATCAGGGGAAGACATTTTGTTGATTTTTTAAAAAAGACCAGTTGGAAGTAAGAGGCGATTAACTTGACAATTCAATAATTTTTTGGAAAGGCCACTTAAAGTTATGGTTAATTGAAGAGGCCGATTGAATTATCGAAACGCTAATGTAATTGGTATTGCCACTTGTTTTTATATAGATGTTTACTGTACTGTGTAAACTGGTAAGCGCTTGCGTTTAGCGCTCATTACGCTGTCGATATGCGTTCTTAGCCCTTAATTATTTTTATACACAGATGCATATGTTTAGGCCAACTTCCCATTAAAACACTCAACCACTGGTTTCAGGTTGATGTTTGAAAGGAAGCCTCTGCATCCTCTATGCTTATCAATCCTATATTTACCCTCCTAATTTTCAAACATTCAATATGAAATTTCAAAAATTATTGATGCTTACTGTCGGGCTGGCAATAACATTGGCTCTTTCATCTTTTCGCAAAAAAAGGGCTGGCGACAATTACCCGCTTTATTCGGGCAACGATCTTGGTGTACACTACCTGGGAAACAAAACTTCCTTTAAAGTTTGGGCACCCAATGCATCCGTGGTTAAATTGCGACTGTATAAACAGGGTGATGGTGGTTCGCCCCTTTCCGAATTCGATATGAATAAAGGAGACCAGGGGGTTTGGGAAATGATTGTTCGGAAAGACATCAAAAATCAATACTATACTTTCCAGGTTTTACAAAATGAAAAGTGGCTGTTGGAGAGCCCGGATATTTATGCAAAGGCGGTGGGCGTAAATGGAAAACGCGGAATGGTGGTAGACCTTGCTGCCACTAACCCGGCAAATTGGAGAAGCGACAGAAGACCCCCTCAAAAAAATTTCAACGACATTATTTTGTACGAAATGCATGTACGGGATTTTTCTGTAAGCAAACAATCGGGCATACATCACAAAGGAAAATTTTTAGCCTTTACAGAAACTGGAACCCGGGGTAAGTCGGGCGAAAAAACAGGGTTGGATCACCTGAAAGAATTAGGCATTACCCATCTTCACTTGTTGCCCTCTTTTGATTTTAGTTCGATAGATGAAACGAAGTCAGAACTTGCACAATACAACTGGGGTTACGATCCGCTCAACTACAATGTGCCCGAAGGAAGCTATGCTACCGATGCACAAAATGGCAACGTCCGTATCAGGGAATTCAAACAAATGGTTCAATCGCTCCATGCAAATGGTATCAGGGTAATTTTAGATGTAGTTTATAATCACACCAGCAACAGGGAATCAAATTTCAACCAATTTGCCCCGGATTATTTCTATCGGAAAAAAGCCAATGGAGATTATTCGGATGCCTCTGCCTGTGGTAATGAGACGGCGTCGGAAAAAGCGATGATGCGAAAGTTCATGGTAGAATCTGCTGTGTATTGGGTGAAGGAATATCATTTGGATGGTTTTCGGTTCGACCTGATGGGAATACACGATATTGAAACGATGAATGCAGTTAGCGAGGCATTGCATAAAATTGATCCCACCATTTTTATTTATGGCGAAGGTTGGACTGCAGGCAGCAGCCCGGTACCGGAGGAACAGCGAGCCGTAAAAAAGAATACCTACAAACTCAATAAGATTGCTGCATTCAGCGATGATATTAGGGATGGACTACATGGGCCGTTTAACGATGTAAAGGTGAAAGGCTTTTCGAGCGGCGCTGCAGGTAACAGCGAAAGTGTAAAGTTTGGCATTGTAGCTTCAACACAACATCCGCAAATAGATTATGCAAAAGTAAACTACTCAAAAGCGCCCTGGGCTGCGGAGCCTTACCAAACCATTACCTACGTTTCTTGTCATGATGATAACTCCCTTTTTGACCGGTTGAAACTGGGTAACCCTGGCGCTACCGAAGGTGAACTTATCAAAATGGATAAGCTTAGCAATGCCATTGTTCTTACTTCGCAGGGTGTTTCGTTTTTACATGGAGGTGCTGAAATGTTGCGAACAAAAAAGGGTGTACACAACTCCTTTAATTTACCCGACTCTATCAATGAAATTGACTGGAGCAGGAAAACAAAGTACAAGCCGGTGTACGATTATTATCGCGGCTTAATTGCACTACGCAAACATCATCCGGCTTTTCGTATGCCATCAACAGTTATGATACAAAAACATTTAAAGTTTATTGAAACAGGCGATCCATTGGTGATTGCTTACCAAATAACGGGCAATGCTAATGGCGATGCATGGAAAAATATACTGGTGATACACAACGGAAGTAGCGAGGATAAAACAATCAAACTGCCCACAGGCAACTGGACAAAGGTGGTAGATGGAGAACGTGTTAGTGAAAAAGGTTTTGGTAAAGCGACAACTGATTTGAAAGTATCTGGTACATCAGCGAATGTTTTATTCAGGCAATAGTGGTGGTGAATAGTGAATGGTCAGTAATAAATTGTATGTGTTGAGTTGGTAAATAAAAAGTTGTTTGTATTTAGTTTCCAATTTATAAGGAGGTTAATATTAGGTGAACCACTTTTGACTATTCACTATTAACCATTCGCCATTCACGATCGAGGCTCATGTTACCATCAAAACTTCGGGCAGGGTAATCCGCGGCTATCGGGTGAACGCTGAATGTAGATGAGGGAAATCTCCATTCCGCCACGGCCGGATGAGCCGGTTTTGAGGTTGGAAACATTTGCATCGTATGTAACGCCCAGGCGAAGGTCGCCCCATTCCAATCCAATATAAGGTATCACTGCATCACCTATTCTTATCCAGCTTCCGGCGTAAAAATTTGTAGGCTTTTCTGCATTGGGTGCAACCGAAAATTCCATAGCACCACCAATAACGGTTTCGGATGTTTTACCCTGCGAACTGTGCAAGCCGCTGAGGTGTATTTTATTGCTGGTACCTACCGGGAAATAACCTCCGGCATGAAACGTTGCTCTCGGGTTTAGCAGAAATAATGCTCCTGTAAATTGTTGCTTGGGGCGGTTAATGTGGTAGAGAGAAACGCCTGCGTAATAATTATTATCATCGCTGGTGCTGCCGGTGTACAACAGTCCGGCGTTTACATCAAAGTAACTTGTTTTCAATGCGGCATTATTGAACACCTCATTGGTAACGCCTGTAAAACCCGATGACGTTAGCTGGTCTTCAAACTTAAGGCTGGTAACATTTACCAGCATGTTTGCGTACGACACCTGGAAGGCAGCGCCAATTTGTTTATAACCATCTTCATCCAATCCTTTATGGAAGGCAGTTGAAACACTTAAGTAATTAAACTTTACTGCGCTGTTTGCGCTTTGGTCTGAATAACCCATTGCACCTACACCCCAGGTATCGTTTTGGGCTATACTGTTTTTCATAATCGGTAAGTCAACGGAAACAGTAGTGGTTGTATAAGCCCTGTTAATAGTAGGCCATTGATATCGATAATTACCCGCAACCCTAAGATTGCCATCGAATTTACCGGTAAATGCCGGGTTAAGTGTGAGCGGCGATGCAAAAAACTGGGAGAAATGGGGATCTTGTGCAAACAATTTTGCACAGGTACCGAAGAAGAAAAAGAATAAGATTAAAGTTTTGCGCATTAATGATTGTTATCCTAAATATAGACAGAAACCTGCATCAAACTGTTGCACCATGTATTGGTGAGAAAAGACCACGGACAAGAGGCGATAGACCATTGACGTTTAACTATTCACCAAATGACCATCACATCTGCAGCTTCGTTCCAAAAGCCAGGTCGCCTGCATCGCCAATGCCGGGAACGATATAGCCTTTTGCAGTAAGTTCATCATCCACCTCGCCGCACCAAATTTTTACATCCGGTTGTTCGCGAAGCACATATTCAATACCAATTGTACAGGCAATAGCAACTACAATGTGTACCTGCGAGGGCGCGCCTTCTTCCTTCATGTACTGAATGGTTTTAACCAGCGAAGAGCCAGTTGCTAACATAGGATCGGTAATGATCACAATCCTTCCTTCCAACGGCGGGCAGCTCATGTATTCCAGTTGAATGCTGAAAGTGCCGTCGTGATGATGCTTTCGATAAGCCGATATAAAAGCGTTATCGGCACGGTCGAAGTAGCTAAGCATACCATTGTGCATGGGCAATCCTGCACGCAAAATGGTTGCTAACACGGGTTGTTCCTTCAGCACTTTTGTAGTTGCGGTACCTAACGGGGTTTGTATTTCTACTTCTTCCCATGGTAATTCTTTACTGATTTCATAGGCGGCAATTTCGCCAATCCTTTCAAGGTTGCGGCGAAAGCGCATGCGATCGTTTTGTATATCGATGTTTCTTAATTCGCCCACCCAGTTACTTACCAAACTGTGTTGCTCGCTTAGATTAATGACCATAGTTGAGTAGAGGCTATCAATTAGAAGATTGCGGCGTGGAAATTACACCAAATCTATCATGCGATGGCAGGAGTAGCTATTATTTTATGTGTTACTGAAATGTTTTTTATTTACGTGTGTTTTAAATGAATGATATAAGGCTGCACAAAATGTTTCTGCCTTAACAAATGCCCGTACCAAAAAAATGTTACCGAACTTTAAACGCGGAATGTAAATGTTATATGGTAAATGCTTAATTGTAAATGCTAAATGCCAAATGGTTGATGCGGGACATCAAACACCTAATACTTAACCCCGAAACATCAAACCCGAAACTATAAACACTTAAACATGACTTACAGGGTAATTGGAATTATGAGCGGCTCATCGTTGGATGGATTAGACATTGCTTTTGCAGAGTTAAATGAAAGCGCAGGCAAATGGAATTTTGAAATAAAAGCAGCAGAATGTTACAGCTACGATTTGGAATGGCGTAACAAACTGCAAAATGCTACTTCGTTGAATGCGTATGATTATATGCTGCTGCATACCTCGTACGGAAAGTATATCGGTACAGAGGTGAACCGGTTTATCGAACAAAATAAATTGCATCACCAGGTGCAGTTGATTACCTCACATGGACATACAACTTTTCATGCCCCCCATTTGCGAATGACCGGTCAGTTGGGCGATGGGGCAGCAATTGCCGCCACTACACAAATAAATGTTGTGAGCGATTTGCGTGCAATGGATATTGCTTTCGGCGGGCAGGGAGCACCCATTGTACCCATTGGTGAAAAATTACTGTTGGGTGAGTATGACTATTTTTTAAACCTCGGCGGTATTGCCAATGTAAGTTTTAACAGCAACGAAAACTATACTGCTTTTGACGTTTGTTCTGCCAACAGGATATTAAATTTATTGGTTGCTGCCGAAGGAAAAGAGTATGATGACGGTGGCAACATAGCTTCGTTGGGTATGGTGCATACCCCGCTGCTTACTAAGTTGAATGCGCTGGATTATTATATGCAACCTTACCCAAAATCGCTGGCAAATAGTTTTGGTGTCGACATGGTATTACCTATTATAAACTCGTTTGGTTTGAATACGGCAGATGCTTTACGCACCTATGTAGAACACATAGCAATGCAGGTGGTGTATGCTTTTCAGCAAAATATAAAAGGCACTGTGGCAAGCAGGCTGCTGGTAACAGGGGGCGGTGCATTTAACACCTTTTTAATTGAACGTTTGCGTGCACCGTTATCGTCGCTGGGTATTGAGTTAGTGATTGCAGGGGATGATATCATCCAATACAAAGAAGCGCTGATTATGGGATTGATGGGTGTGTTGCGCTGGCGCGAAGAATACAATGTTTTTCATACAGTAACGGGCGCAGTCCGCAGCAGTATTGGCGGCGCAGTTTGGATAGGGCAGGAGGCTTAGTCAACCACTTCTTCTTTTATTAATACGGTTTGGTTCACAATGTCTTTAATTACTTCGTCCAACTGGTGGGCAGATGTTTTAATGTGTTTTAATATTTTAAAATGCTCAGGATCGGAAAGGTTGGTTACATCAATGGCTTCAGTTAGCCCAAGCAGGTTGGCAAGTGGCGCCCTTACAATGTGCGATGTTAAATAAGCGATGTCTTTAAAGCGCTTATTTTGCTGCCTTATCCTTTCTTCGTTAACTCTTCTTTCGGTTACATTGCGTAAAAAGCAGCCAACCCCGTTTATGCTATTATCGGTACTGTAAATAGGGTTTAAACTGATAGAGAAAAATTGAGTGCCGAACGATGGTGTTGGATAATCCAATTCAATGGTAAATTTTTCGCCATGCAATGCGCGGTCGTATAAATTTTTCCACTTGCTTTTTTCTTCCCTGCTTAGCTTATCGTTTGCTGCTGATTGGCCCACTTTTATCTTCTCCCCGGTATTTAGCTCGTAAGCCTTTTCAAACGAATGGTTGAAAAGCATGTAGTGGTAATCCTTATCGATAGACCAAATAAGGTCTTCGGTGTTGTTTACCAGGGCATTCAGGTTTCGTTGATTTTGAACAATGTTTAGCTCATTGTTCTTTTCATATGTAATATCTCTAAAGAATACCGACAGGTCATTTTCTACAGGGTATGCCGAAATACGAAACCATGTTTTAGCCGGTTCAAAATATTCTTCAAAATGTGCTGCCTGCCTTGTTTCAAATGCAGCAATGTACTTGTTATAGCCCAGCCTGTTTGGCTTGGGAAAAATGTCGGCAAAATTTTTACCGGTGATATCCTCTACACCAGCCAGGCTTTTCAACTGCGGATTACTTTTTAAAATGGTAAAATCTTTATTCATAATGAAGAAGCCATCTGTAATGCTATTAATGAGCACATTAAGTTCGTTGTTGGTTTTAATCAGATCATCCTGCAGAGCTTGTTTTTCCGTAACATCGGTTGGTAAAGCAAGCCTGCATTTTTTACCATGAAATACCAGGCTGTGCGTTGAAACCTGCACCATAATAGTTTCGCCGTTTTTTTTCAAATGCTTCCATGTGCCCGACTTTGATAGGTCTTCGGATGGTTTTTTCAAATGCTCTGTCAAGCGTTCTGCTTCTCCCTTTGTTCTAATATCTTTTATTGTCATGGAAAGAAAGTCCTCTTCGGTGTAACCATAAGTGTCAAGCGCGGCATTATTCACCTTCATAAAAGCTAAAGTGGTCGCATCGTAAATCCACATAGGATTAGGATTGTTTAGAAAAAGCTGGTGATACTCCTGCTGGGAGCGGTTTAAGTTGGTAGTAGATTTTTTTATAAGAACAAAAATCACCACCCCGACAAACAAAACAAAAAAGAAACCTTTTGCTGTTTGAAAGTAGGTTAGCTGTTTGGGATCGAGTCCCTCAACTATGTGTAATAAGAATTTGTCGCTAAAGTAAATCCACAGTAAGGCAATCAGAATATAAATAAATGTGATCCGTATTTCAGGACGTTTAAAAATATGCATATCAGGGATCGGTAATAAAATAAGCGAGTTGGTGCGGTAAATGTAATGACAATTTTCAATGTCTTTCAACCAGTTATGCAATTTTGCGCTAAATACGCAAACATAAAAACAGGCATCGTAAAACTGCGTGAGGCTATTACGAAAAAGCAGCAAAAAGTTGTTTTATGTAATTAAATCTTTTCCGTCATCCTGCTTTTCATAATCAATAAAACAAAAAACGGGATCATGAAAAAACTACTTATTGCATTCATGTTGTTTGCAACCATCCATGGCTTTACGCAGGCAAAAAATACACAAACTCTCAAAAGCACACTCTCTCATGCAACCGTTTACTATGGTTATGGTGCAGAGCTTGACCACAACGTAAAAGCTACCCTTACAGATGGCTTGCAGGAAATTGTCATCACCAATGTAGCATCGCAGGTTGATGGTAACACCATTCAGGTTGCCTGCCCAGAAAATGTGGTACTGATGTCGTATCGTTTTAATACAGTTGCAGAAACTGCCCAGTCACCTGCCGTTGTAAAAATGATGGATACGATAATTCAATTGCAAAAACAGCTCTCAATAATCAACAACGAATATGCAACTACCGAAGATTTGCTGAGCCGGATAACGCGTTTGATTGAAACGGATTTTACCAGTATTGGCGGTAAAGAAAAAACGATGACGAGCGAAGAGTTTATTAAACTGCTGGAATATTATAGCACCAAGGTGCAGGCTTTAAAAGCAACCCTGTACGCATTGCAATTGAAACGCGCCGATGTAGAAGAAAAAATAAGGGCAGTGAACCGGCGTATTGCTGAATCGAATAAACTCTCCGGGAACAATGGTAAAGTATATGGTCAGATCATTTTACAACTAATGACAAAAAGTGCCACCCTTGCCGACTTCAATATATCCTATTTTACACGCAATGCAGGATGGATACCCGCATACGACCTGAGAGTAAAAACAATAGACAACAGTTTTAAGCTGGCGTACAAAGCTGCTGTATCGCAAACTACTGGTATTGATTGGAAGGAGGTAAAACTGAGCCTGAGCACCAGTAATCCAAACCAGGGAAGCAATGTGCCGCTGATTACGCCCTGGTATCTTCAAATGTTCGTTCCCGAATTGTACAACCAAATGTTGCGCGGACGTGCAGCCGGCGTAGCTACCAACAGGATGCAAAGTATGTCTCCACTTTTAAAAGAAGTGATTGTAAAGGGAGAGGATGCTTACGAAAAGAAAGATATGGCAAGAGACGTGGCAGATCCGAGCGATGTAAGCGTTTACACAAATCTTGCTGAAGGGCAATTGTACACCAGCTTTGATATTGATTTGCCCTACGATATTCCGGCAGATGGAAAGGCTTACAATGTTGCGATCAAAGAAGAAAATATTAAGGCCACTTACAAACACTACGCTGTTCCTAAATTAGATAAGGACGCATTCCTCGTTGCTGAAATAAACGATTGGGAAACGCTCGACCTGCTACCCGGCGAAGCTAATATCATTATGGATAATGTGTACCTCGGCAAGTCGTTTATCGATCCCAACACCACCATGGATACGCTTAATTTATCGATGGGAAGAGATAAACGTATTGCAGTTAAAAGAATGCTGATGAAAGAATTTTCGAAAAGCAGGGTAAAAGGCGACAACAAAACAGAAACCTTTACTTACGAAATCACTGTGAAAAATAATAAGAAGCAACCGATATCCATGTTGCTAAAAGACCAGTACCCGCTCAGTACACTTAAAGAGATTGAAGTAGCATTGGAAGAAAGCGTTGGAGCGGAAGTAAACGCTGAACTCGCCACACTTAACTGGAAGATAAACCTGGAGCCCGGCGAAATAAAACAATACCGTTTTACTTATTCCATTAAATACCCAAAGGATAAAAAAATAATGAACATCAGGTAAAATTGTTTGAATAAAAGAATGCTGCAATTGGCGGCATTCTTTTATTCGTTATTGGTGCTGGTCGCTTCAAAGCAGTTTTTTAATTCAACCAGAAGATGGTTAATTCAGTTATTGTATGTTCAGCGCATTATTTTATCCTCGTACAAATCTAAATTCATCGCCATCAAATAATCCAAGGTCGCTAAGTTTAAGATGCGGAATAACAAGCAAAGCCATAAAAGAAAGTGTCATAAAAGGCGCGGATAATTTTGAACCAAGCGACTTTGCCATCGCGTCGATTGCAGTATAAACTTCGGCTACCCTGTAGCCATCATTAGCGCTCATTAAACCGGCCACCGGCAATGGTAACAGCAACTCTTCTTTACCTTTTACGCAGCTAACACCACCCTGTTCCCGTATCACAAGGTTTACAGCATTGGTAATACTTTCATCACTGGTGCCCACCGCAATAATGTTATGGCTATCGTGCGCAACCGTGGAAGCAATCGCACCTTCTTTAAAGCCAAAGTTCCTGATCCAGCCCACAGCTACCGGCGCTTTTCTATAACGATTGATCACCGCTATCTTTAAAATGTCTTCTTCTGTATTGCTGTGCAGCAAACCATCGTCCTGCAATAAAACATTCGCTGGTACGGATAGTTTATTGGTAATAAGCTGCCCGTCCAACGCTTCAATAACGTTCACCATTTCGTTAGTAATGCCCTTTGACTGAACCTCAAAATCCCAGGTATTTTTTGGTTCGCAATCAAACTGGTTGATGGTTTTTGATGCAACTGATTTGATAAGGGATACACCATTTTCCGCAACCAAAACGCCGTCTATATAGGTTTGCTTTACCGTAAACTTTTGCAGGTCTTCAACAACAATAAAGTCAGCAGGGTCGCCAACCCGCAGTAACCCAATATCGAGATGATAATGTTTTACAGGATTGATACAAGCTGCTTGTAAAACCTTAAAAATATCTATCCCTTTTGCAACAGCCCGTGCGCATAATTGGTTGATGTGACCTTCTACCAAACTATCCGGGTGTTTATCATCGCTGCAAAACATAATGCGATCTGGGTAATCATTCAGGAGGTCAATCAGTGCTTCAAAGTTTTTTGCAGCGCTTCCTTCCCTTATCAAAATTTTCATTCCATACCGAAGTTTATCCAATGCTTCATAGGCGGTAAAACATTCATGGTCGGTGCTAATACCTGCATCAATATATTGCCTGGCTTCCTCACCGCGCAAACCCGGTGCATGTCCGTCCACAGGTTTATCCAGCCGGTGTGCAGCTTCTATCTTACGCATCACCTGTGTGTCCTTAAACAATACCCCCGGAAAGTTCATCATCTCACTCAGGTATTTTATTTCGGGCCGTAACAACAATTGTTCAACATCCGCAGCTTCCAGGGTAGCGCCAGCAGTTTCAAACGTGGTTGCGGGTACACAGCTTGGTGCGCCAAAATTAAATTTGAATGGAACCTGCTTGCCATTATCTATCATAAAGTCAACTCCCTTCATACCGCACACATTGGCAATTTCGTGCGGGTCGCTAACGGTGCCAACGGTACCATGCACTACGGCAAGGCGGGCAAACTCACTTGGTATCAGCATGCTGCTTTCAACATGAACGTGGCTGTCGATAAAGCCGGGTAGAATATAGTTTGCAACATCATCACCGGTTCCTATGGCATTGATAGCGGCTATCTTTCCATTGGTCACCACTATTTCGGCAGCAAAAATTTCTTTTTGCCATACATCAACATAGTTGCCTTTTATGGAGAAGGATTGTTTAGAGGGCATATGGGTTAATTAAAGTTGTTATAAAATCGGTTGACGCAAACAGTTGTACTATTCTCTCACCTACATTTGGAAAAATTATCAAGATCGTCCATGAAAAAAATTACACTTAGTATTTTACTACTTGCAGCGGTTGCAGGAGCAATAGCCCAAACAGCCAATGAAGTAGTTGACAAATTTATAGAAGCTTCGGGAGGTAAAGACAAATTAAATGGCATTAATACATTGCACTATAACCAGGTGATTAAAGTAAAAATGGCAATGGGCGATTTTGATCTGCCCCTTGAGTTTTTTAAAGAGAAGAATAAGTTTTACCGGATGCAGGCATCTATGCAGTTTGGTCCGCAGTCGTTTGATATGTTTACATTGGTTACCGATACGGCTGGTTATAATATGGTTCCGGCAAATCCTTTCACCGGTGCCGAAGGCGGGATACAAAAGATGCAACAAAAAGAACTTACCTCGCAAGCTTATCAATTAGATGCTGCAGGCATGTTTGCAGCGTTGGTAGACTTTGCTGGTAAGGGGCATAAAGCAGAGCTGTTAAAGGATGAAAAGGTAAATAAAGAGGATTGCTATAAACTGAAACTCACTATGAATAGCGGGCAGGAAGTAATCTATTTTATCAATAAATCTACGGGGTTGATTGCGCGTGCCGATACTAAAGGCGCCATGGCAGCAAGCATGAGCGGCCTTGGCAGTATGATGGGAGGCATGGGTGGTAGCCGTGGTATGGATAAAATGGAAGTGACCACTCTTTATAATGAGTATAAAGAGGTAGACGGGATTAAGTTTCCGGTGAAGCTTACCATTCAAACTCAAATGGGAAACTCTGAGAGCCTGTTGAGCAATATAGAAGTGAACAAAGAAATAGCTGCTAAGTGGTATAAACCACAATAAGTATTTTTAGTTACCAAACCTAAATAGGTGTTGCAATTGCAATGCCTTTTTTGTTAACCCATAACCCATAACCCATAAACCATCAACCAGAGACGATAAACGACAGAAGATTAAACTAACCCCAAGCCAGGCTACACGCGGCAACCAATTAGCAAATATCAAATATCCTAATACCGCAATCCCTAATCTCCAATCCCCAATGCCGCCATCAACAAGTTTGTGTTGCATGCACATAGTTTAATAACTTGTAGCTTTTCAAACCAATGATATGCTTATGCTAAAAATTATT
>JANPIA010000015.1:0-3843 GCA_031424735.1 Segetibacter sp. | reverse complement strand
TAATAACGGTGTTACCGATAACAAAAAACACATTCATGGTGCCTATTTCCTGTACGTACTTGTGCTCGAAAGCATCGGTCCATAAAACCTGGTCGTAACCTAACTTTCTTGCTTCGGCGGTTGGCAACATACTGGCACCGTAATTCGCTGCCGCTTTGGCAAAGCCAATACCTCCGGGTGCTGCACGTGTATATTTTTCTTCAACATAAATCCGCATTGGCTTGCTGTAATACGGTCCGGTAGGACTAAGAATGATCATAAACTTATATTTCTCCGAAGGTTTTACGCCAATAACAGGATCGGTTGAAAACATAAAAGGCCTGATGTAGAGAGAATGCTCTTCCATCGCAGGTATCCAATTGCGATCTATATCTATCAGGTTGCGCATTCCTTCAATAAATATTTCTTCTGGAATAGCGGGCATTTGCATCCTTTCAGCAGAAATATTGAACCGCTTGTAGTTTTCGAAGGGGCGAAAGATGCATACGTCTCCGTTCTCACTCTTATAAGCCTTTATCCCCTCAAATATTGCCTGCCCGTAATGCAGGGCAGCCGTGGATGGATCGAGCAATAGCGGCTGATAAGGTTTGATTTCAACATTTTTCCATTGACCATCTTCAAAGTCTGCTTCCAGCATATGATCGGTAAAAAATTTACCGAATGGCAGGTCTTCCAGGGTCAACTCATCTAGCTTGCTCGTTTCAACCTTATTTACATTTATATCTACAGCGGCTGTCATAGTATTATTTTTGTTTGCAAATAAACGAAAATGGCCTCAAAGGTCAATTAATAGCAGCTTGTATGCAAAACAAACCAATAAAATTACCCGGGTTTTTAATTGCCGATTTATACGCAAATGTGTTGGTGGATATTGTTGAAAATAAATTTGCTGGTAAGGGTATTGGTTTGCAACAAAATGAAGTGCAACCGATCAGGTACCTTGGCCAAAACCTTAAACGGGTATTGGTTATTGTAAGAGATGAAACTTCTGCATTTATAAACGACCCTGCCCTGGCTTTTTTAACCAAAATATTAAACGCCTGTCATCTTAACCTGAGTGATATTGCCATCATCAACCTTTATTCAAAGCAATTTACCCAAGAAGAACTTGCTGCAGAAGTTAGCGCAAACCATATATTGTTGTTTGATATAAAACCAACTGAACTCAACCTGCCTTTTAATATTCCCAACTTCCAGGTCAACGTTTTTGACGGTTGCACTTTTGTTACTTTTCCAGGTTTGAATGTTATGATGGAGGAATCTGCGGAAAGCAAAATTTTAAAAAGTAAAATGTGGGTAACACTTAAAAAAGCATTCAAACTTGATTAGTATTTAAGCGCCAATGAAAACGATCATTTTTGCTACGAATAATCAACACAAGATCAACGAAATAAAATTTATTGTCGGTAGCCAGTACCAAATTGTTTCGCTGAAGGATGCCGGGATTGACATTGATATCCCCGAACCCTACGATACGCTTAAAGAGAATGCCTTTGCAAAATCATCCACTATATACAAACTAACCCAGCAAAACTGTTTTAGTGAAGACACCGGCTTATTTGTTGAGGCATTGACTGGTGAACCCGGTGTTAGAAGCGCCCGCTATGCCGGAGAAGAAAACGATCCACTGAAAAACATGGAAAAGCTGTTAAAAAACCTGGTTGCCGAAACTAATAGAAGTGCCCAATTCATAACTGTTATTTCGCTAATACTTGACGGCGTAGCATATTTATTTGAAGGCGTTTGTAGAGGTCTCATTATTGACGCGCCGAAGGGTACAAATGGTTTTGGTTACGATCCTATTTTTATACCGGATGGCGCAGAAAAAACCTTTGCTGAAATGACCAATCAGGAAAAGTCTTTATTCAGCCACCGCCAGAAAGCAACTGCGAAATTGGTGGCTTTTTTATCCCAGAATTGGAAACTTCCCTCCCTTAATTAGAATTTAAGGAAATTAACTGCAACCTTTCAAATTAGTTGCTCATCTATACAATAAACACGGCACTATTACATTATAATATGCTGTGATTAACCAAAATGTCTTCTGTATTGAGAAATTCAAAGTAAACTCCTTACAATAAAGACGATAAAATCAATAGATCATGAAACCCAATATCATTAACCAAACGAATTTTCAGTCGTTGCCAACCGGGAATAACTGGGAGTGTTTAAAAGACCAGACAGCCGAAACTCCTTTTAGCTTTCAGGAATTTACCGTACCATCAAATATGACGCATCAGGAACTTCAACCACCATCGCATGTATGGGATAAAATTGTAAGTGTTCTGGACGAGCAGGATAAGAAGAAACATCTCATCCAGGTACAATCCAAGATGGAGCCGGTTGCCACACCAGGGGCGGGAGCTTTAGTAATTTTAGGGGCTTCCATTGCCATTGTAATAGCTACCGTTATCATTTTCTTCGTTATATAATCTTCTTCATTTTTTGTAACCATCGTTATTTAATAATGATGGTTATTTGTGTAAGCAGGTTAGGTTATATTGCTTTACAATTTTTATAATGGAACGATTAAAGCTTAGCCTTACCACCCGGTTTTCCTTCTCCACTTTTATTTCCATTCGCGTTACCGATCTCAACTACGGCGGTCATGTTGGTAACGATACTTTCCTTTCGCTGATACACGAAGCCCGACAGCAGTTTTTGCTACACCACGGGTTTGCGGAGCTTTCTATTGCTGGTGTTGCATTAATTATGAGCGATGTCGCTATCGAGTTTAAAAGAGAACTCAATCATCTTGACAGAGTAAAAATTTCTGTAGCAGCAATCAACTTTGATCGTGTTGGGTTCGACCTGCATTATTTATTGGAGGTAGAAAAGGAAGGAACAATGTTGCTGGCAGGAAAAGCAAAAACGGGAATGCTTTGTTACGATTACAGCCGTAAAAAAATAATGCCCGTACCGGCAGAAGTCGTAAAAAAATTAAGCGAATAATTAGGGGTTCGCTACCTAAGTTCATTCCAAATTTTCCAGCTTTCTTCCGCCTGGATGATCAGCATGTCTTCACCGTTTTTTACAGTTGCTCCACGCTCTTTTCCTTTTTTTAAAAACAAGGTTTCGGCAGGGTTATAAACAAGGTCGTATAGATAATGCTTTTCGGTAATCAACTGGTATGGTATGGGAGGTGCAGCGTTCACATCGGGCATCATACCAAGTGGAGTGGTATTAATGATGATGCTGAAATCATCCATCACTTGTTTATTGATTTGCTCATAAGCAATGGTTCTTTCTCCAATATTTTTTCTCGAAACAAACAGGTGATCTATTCCTAACCCATTCATCACAAATTCAACAGCAGCAGCAGCGCCTCCTGTACCCAGTATTAATGCTTTTGTATGATGTGTTTTTCGCAACGGGATAAACGATTGCTCAAAGCCCGTTACATCCGTATTATGCCCTGTTAGTTTACCACCATCCATTTTAATGCAATTGCAGGCACCCATTTTTTTAACAGCATCGGTGCTATAGTGCAGAAAAGGAATAACTTCTTTCTTGTATGGGATAGTAACATTCAATCCTTCCAGTTCAGGATTTTCTAATAGCCTTGTTAACTCGCTGATGTGGCTGAGAGGATAGCTTTCGTACAGGCAATTTTCAATACCCTCTACTGCAAACTTTTCAGCAAAATATTTTTTAGAGAATGAACTGGTAAGTGGATAGCCTATCAAACCGAAGCATCGCATCAGGCATGTGTTTTATCGAGGTACAGATCAAAAGTATCGCCACGCAATCCTATGCGCATAGCTTCCAGCGGAATAACCTCTGACGGCGCAATATTGCCAAGGTTTACATTGCAACCTACCAGTTCCAGAAAGTATAGCTGCT
>JANPIA010000014.1:0-19924 GCA_031424735.1 Segetibacter sp. | reverse complement strand
GAAAAGGCAACCTTTGAAGTAAACGCAGAAAAAGCTGGCGTTTTAAAAACCATGGGAAACGAAGGCGATACCTTACACATAGGCGATGTACTTGCACAAATTGATGAAACGGCGGAAAAGAAGTTGCCGGTTACTGTTTCGGGGTTACAAGATGGAAGCGGGAAGCCGTCAACCAGCAACCAACAACCAGCAATTAACAACCAACAACCAACAACTATAAACGAACAACCAGCAGTAAGTAACCCTAAACCAGCAACCGGCAAGGGCGTTATAGAAATGAAGGTACCTGCCATAGGGGAATCCATCACCGAAGTAACCCTGGTTAAGTGGACGAAAAAGGAAGGTGACCTGGTAAACAGGGACGAAGTAATAGCCGAATTTGAAAGTGAGAAAGCAACCTTTGAACTGAACGCAGAAGAAGCTGGTAAGCTTTCACAAAAAGCAGCGGAAGGTGCAGTGTTAAAGATCGGCGATATAGTTGCAACCATTGATAGCGATGTAGCGGTAGACGAAAAACCAGGCGCTACTAAACCACAAACCACCAACCAGCCGTCATCCACCACCAGCCAACCACCCACCACTAACCAGCAACAACCTGCTACCAGCGACGTTAAAGCAACACCCGTTGCTGCAGCAATCATTGCCGATAAAAAAGTGGATCCCAAAAACATAACCGCCAGTGGCTCGCAGGGGCGCATTATGAAAGATGATGTTTTACAGGCATTGAACAATCCTGGTCGTTCACCGGGCAAACCAATGTTTGGCAGGGAAGAAAGGAAAGAGAAGATGAGTAACCTGCGTAAAACAGTGAGCCGCCGTTTGGTTGAAGCAAAAAATACCACCGCCATGCTCACCACTTTTAACGAAGTGGATATGAGCCGCATTATGGAACTGCGAACAAAGTATAAAGACAAATTCAAAGAGATACATGGCACCAACCTCGGCTTCATGAGTTTCTTCACTAAGGCAGTATGTTTTGCTTTGCAGGAGTGGCCTTCCGTAAATGCTTACATCGATGGCGACTCTATAGTTTACCACGATTACTGCGATATTTCCATTGCGGTATCGGCACCCAAAGGTTTAGTGGTACCGGTTATTAGAAATGCGGAAAGTTTAAGCATGGCTGGCATTGAAAAAGAGGTTGTACGACTCGCAGGTAAGGCCCGCGATAACAAGTTGTCGATGGAAGAAATGCAGGGCGGAACTTTTACTATCACTAATGGTGGTGTATTTGGCTCATTGCTTTCAACACCCATCATCAACATACCGCAAAGCGCTATACTGGGTATGCATAAAATTCAGGAACGACCCATTGCCATAAACGGCCAGGTAGTGGTTAAACCCATGATGTACCTCGCATTGAGTTACGATCACCGTATTATTGACGGCAGGGAAAGCGTAAGCTTTTTAGTTAGGGTAAAAGAATTGCTTGAAAACCCCGAGTTGCTATTGTTTGGAAAAGACCCGGTAAAGACTTTGCTGGAAGTTTAATAAGGAGATTGGGTTAATTTTTAAAAGTGCCGCCTGTGATAGAGCGGCATTTATTTTTGCAACACATGAAATACGCAACTCAATATTTAAAAACTGCGGTAAAGTTTATTGAAGATTATGATGGACGCATTCCTTTCAGCCATTATTTGAAACAACAATTTACTACAGAAAAAAAGTACGGTTCCCGCGATAGACGAAGCATTGCCGCACTATGCTATTATCATTTTAGGTTGGGGCATGGTGAAAAAGTGTTGCCTATTGAAGAGAGAATTTTTTTGGGCATTTATTTGTGTGAACAAGTTTCAAACACATTGTTGGAACAATTAAAACCGGAGTGGAATAAAACCATCCAACTGCCATTGCAGGAGAAACTTTATAGTGTTGATTCGTTTTTTGCATCTGGTATTTTTCCGTGGGTGGATGAACTAAGCGATGGCATGGAAGGCACCACTTTCGCGCTTTCATTTCTTATTCAACCAAAATTATTTATACGGGTACGACCAGGTAAAATGATAGTGGTTAAACATAAACTCAGCTATGCAGCGATTTCCTTTGAACAAATTAACGATGACTGTTTGTCGTTTGAAAACGGAACCAAACTGGAAGAAACGCTTACATTAAATGAAGAGTACGTAGTGCAGGATTACAACTCACAACGTGTTGGCGAATTTATGCGGCAGGTTCTGTCAACTGTCAACATGCAACTGTCAACTTCTGTATGGGATTGTTGTGCAGCAAGCGGCGGAAAGTCCATCATGGCCTACGATCTGGATCCTCACATCGATCTTACAGTTTCAGACATTCGGCCATCCATCCTGCAAAATTTAAATAAACGATTTCAGGAAGCAGGCATATTTAATTACCGTCCTTTCGTAGCCGATCTGTACTATGCTAAGCAATTACATCAAGCCATCAACCAGCAATTCCATCTTGTTATTTGCGACGCGCCCTGCACCGGTTCGGGCACCTGGAGCCGAACTCCCGAGCAACTTAATTTTTTTGACGAAACGGAGATTGAACGGTACAGCAATCTGCAAAAAAAAATTGTAAGCAACGTTATTCCATTTGTAAAACCGGGCGGCTTTTTGCTTTACATAACCTGCTCGGTTTTTAAAAAAGAAAACGAGGAAGTATTACAATATATCCAGCAAAATTTTGACGTGCAACTGCAACAAATGGAATTATTGAAAGGTTATGCCATTAAAGCAGACACTCTGTTTGCGGCGCTTTTTCTCGTAAAAAACAAAGGATCCTTTAATGCTTTAGCAACCTAATAGTTCGCTTTATGGTGGGTCCTGTGTATCGCAACAGGTAAACGCCGCGTTGCATTTTCGCAATATTTTTAAAAGCCACTGTTTGAACTTGTCCGGTGTTTACACTTAAATTCATCGCTTCCACTTTACTTCCTTTTACATCGTACAAAACCAGCGATACGTTACCGCTTTCCTGCGCTTTCAATGAAAGTGATAACGAGTTTCTAAATGGATTTGGACTGACCATAATCCAATCTTTATCAAAACCACCAGCCAGTTTTTGCAAAGGCAGCAACCTGTTTTTTAAAGAGTCGGTATATCTCACATTATAACTTCCGCCTGGTACAGAGGCAAGCCCACTAAAGCTTACATCATATACTTCGTTCATCTCGGTAGACAACGATTTGGTTGCTACTAATTGGTTAGTTGAATTTAATAATTCAATTTTTATATTTCCATCTACCTGCCCAATCAATTTTACATTAACCTGTGACGTAAAAGGATTGGGCGTTGCAAACAGCCATTCGTTGCCATATAGTGAAATGTTTTGCTCTTTCTTTAAAGCTAAATAGGCAAGCCGGAAATTGGGAACACCAAATCCAAAACGATTATCTGGCGCATTGTATTTATCGGAACTTTTGTAAACAGCATCTAAAATTTTCATGTTAGACAGGGTAGGGAATGCCTGCCATAAACATGCAATAAGTCCCGCTACATTTGGGTTGGCATAAGAGGTTCCGCTGCCTGTTTGTGGCTGGTTGTTTAGTCCTGCTATAACGGTATTCGACCCTACCGAAACAATGTTTGGCTTTACTTTGCCCGGATAACCAAAGCTGCTAAAGTTAGCAATTTGCCCCGCTGTGTTAATGGCACCCACTGCACATACGCTATCAGCATCTGCCGGAAAACCAATATACTTCCAGGCATTTCCTCCTTCGTTGCCGGCGCTGTTCATTACTATAATTCCTTTTTTTGCAGCAAGCGTTGCCCCTGTACTAACCTGCGTGGTGTTTTTATAAAAATCGCTGTATGAGTGGTTGAAAGATGCATCATCAAAATCGTAATAGCCAAGCGATGACGATATCATATCGGAACCGGTGCTATCTGCAAACTCAGCACCTGCAACCCAGTTGTGTTCTTCTATAGGATATTCGCTGCTTACATTTTCAGTTCGTATCAGCCAATAGTTAGCCTTAGGTGCCGTGCCTACCATTTTACCTGGCCAGTTTGCGCTCATAGTACTCAGGCAATACATGCCATGCGAATCATCTTCGTTCACACTGTTATCAAATGCAACAAAATCCCGTTCGCCAATTACCTGGCTGTTTAACCGGATGCTATCAAAAGCCGTAACTGTTTTGTACTGTTGAAAGCCCGCATCCAAAACAGTGATCTGTATGTTTTGACCGCGGTAGCCTTTGTTGTGTAAAAATTCTCCTTCATGAATGTGCACCTGCGCGTAATTGTTGCCATAGTTATAAAAATCGGCAGCAGTGCGTTGCAGGGTTAAATCATTTGTGTTGATGGGTTGTATGCGCTCATTAAACTTATCGCGTACAGGTAAAGGTGCGGTTCGCAAACCAATGCCCTGCACCACTTTTACAAAAGGGAAGTTCCTGATTTTTGCGAGTGCGGCAGCATCAGTAGTTTGGATCAAAACCTGGTTCAGCCATTTTGATTTGCTGAGGATGGTAACATTTCCGGCAAGCCGAACGCTGTCTATGTACCGTAGGGTAACCGGGAGGTCGGTGCTGTCGATATTGATGCTTTGTTTTGTACGCCTTTGTAAAGCCCTTGCCGAGAGGTAAACCGATGGATTGGCAAGTGAAAAAGTATTGTTGCCTTTATCTTTAAACTGAACAATTAGCTTGGGATATTGCGCATAAATGGTTGTAAATAATAGAATGAAAACAACAGATAAAAAGTTTTTCATGAGATGAATTTATCGTTCTCAAAGTTACGGTAGAAACGGTTGGCTGGTTGAGGCTAATAATAGGTTATGAGGCTTAGTTTAACACCAAAGCTGCCGTCTTCAAACTTTGCCGGGGGAGGGGTGGTTTGATACGTCCAGTGCAGAAACTCTTTATAGATAAGACCTACACCTTTTGCATACACTTCAATGCCAAGATTACGTTGCTGGTAGCTCGCAGGGTTAAATGGGCCGGAGGGAGTAGTTTCATCGTGCTGGGCCACTGTTACAGTTTCGCTATAAGTTTTACCAGATACAGTATATGGCTGCCCAACATTTTGGTAGGTGTATTCCCACTCATCAAGGTAGGGTACCAGTGAGTTTAAAGATTTTGTGTCGATGTAAGTATGTGCCTTAAAACTATAATCATCTTTTATAGGTAAAGCCAGTTTTATAAATCTAAAATTATTATCAACATATTCAATGCGGTTACCCGCAGGTGTGGCAACATAAGTGGCTGCAAACTGCCAGGGCTGAGTACCGGCTACATCTCTCACAAAGCGGAAAATGCGGTACGAAAGCCGTCCTGTATTATCCGTAAAAGTTGATTCAATGGTATCCTTCGCCTGATAGCTGTGAACGATCAATGCAGTGCCAAAGGGTGCCGGTATAGTTGAGTCCATCCGGTAAATAAAAGCACGTGCTGTTTGCAGAGGGTAATAATCATTTAACAAAGGACTAGTGAGTGTTTCTGTTTTTTTAGTACAGCCCCAAAACAAAACTGAAACCAATATCAATAATACTGACCCCGCAATTATTTTTTTCATTCTTCTATTTTCTATAAGAACGTAAGTTAAAATTGTTTGTTTCAAGTGGCAAAAGGGTATGTAGCATTCGGTCAATAAAGTTAATAGGCTACCGCACAAAGTTATTAAATCAATGGGTCATTAGGTTGGTTGAAGTAAAACGCAAAACTCCAAACACTAAACTCACAACCCAAAAACACTAAACTCCAAACACGAAATTAAAAATTAAAAACAGGCTATCCTTTCTTCTTCCTCGCTACTTTTTTGGGTGGGTTGGCTTTTAGCTCTTCAATAATTGCCTTCACCTCTTCAATAGTCAGGTCGGCGGCTTTTTCCTGCTGTTCTTTGTTAAGCTTGTAATTTCTAAGCCCTTGCTTAATGTACGGGCCGTATGGCCCTTTAAGCACTTGTATCTTTTCCTTCTCAAAAACTATAATGGTGCGCTCGTCTTTAGCCTTACGTTTTTCCTCAATCATCGGCGCTACCTCTTCAAGCATAACGCTGTAAGGATCCATTTCTTTGTTGAGCGAATAAAACTTTTTATCATGTGCAGCATACGGTCCAAACCTGCCAATGTTCACATTCACATCTGTGCCTTCAAAAAAACCAAGATTACGCGGCAGCTTAAACAGCTCCATCGCTTCTTCCATATTAATGGTTTCAATGCTTTGGGTAGGTTTCAATTTTGCAAATCGTGCTTTGTCTTCCTCGTTGGTTGTATCGCCTATCTGCACCATCGGACCGTAGCGACCCATGCGGGCAATTACTTTCTTCCCTGTTTCAGCGTCTATTCCCAACTCTCTTTCACCTTTTGCCCGTTCGGCAGTTTCCAGTGTAACTTCTATATGCCCGTGAAATGGCTTATAAAAGTCATCGATCATCTTGTTCCATTTTATTTTACCGCCTGCTATTTCATCAAACTCTTCTTCTATACCAGCGGTAAAGCCATAGTCCATCACCTCTTTAAAATGTTGTTTCAAAAAATCGGTCACCACCATGCCAAGGTCTGTAGGAAAAAGCTTTGATTTTTCTGCACCGGTATTTTCCACCAATACCTCCTTTGCTATTAATTGATTGCTGTTAAGTCTAAGTTGGGTTACATTTCTCTTCACACCTTCCTTATCCCGTTTCTCTACATAGTTTCTTTTTACAATGGTTGATATAGTGGGTGCATAGGTGGATGGTCTGCCAATGCCAAGTTCTTCCAGCTTTTTCACAAGGGAAGCTTCTGTATAACGGGGCGCAGGGCGGCTAAACTTTTCTGTGGCCGTCATTTCCCTGAAAGTGAGTCGTTGGCTTTTTACCAGGGGTGGAAGTATACCTTCTGTATCCTCTTCATCATCGTCATCCTTACCTTCCAGGTACACCTTTAAAAAACCGTCAAACTTCATTACCTCACCATTAGCCGTCAGGTTTTCTTTGTTGGTGGAGATGGTAATCTTTGCCTGTGTTTTTTCAAACTCCGCATCACTCATCTGCGAAGCAATTGTTCTTTTCCATATCAGTTCATATAACCTTCGGCCATCTTCATCGTCCACCGATTTATTTTCCATATAGGTAGGGCGAATAGCTTCGTGTGCTTCCTGCGCACTTGCATTTTTACTTTTGTATTTGCGGGGCTGGTAGTATTTGTCGCCAAAGCTTTTTTTGATCTCGCCCTGTATATCCGCAATCGCTGTATCACTCAAATTGGTGCTATCAGTTCGCATATAAGTTATCTTACCGCTTTCGTACAGGCGCTGGGCAAGCAACATAGTTTTGCTTACACTGTAACCCAACTTTCGGCTGGCTTCCTGTTGAAGGGTAGAGGTAGTAAATGGTGCAGCGGGCGAACGCTTGGCCGGTTTAACAGTTACCTCTGCAACCGTATAATCAGCGCCAATGGAGCTCTTCAAAAATGCTTCGGCACTTTCTTCCTGGTTGATCTTAGATGGGCCATCGGCTTTAAAATTAACCGGCTTGCCATTAATATCATTAGCGCTGAAGATTGCTTCAACCTTAAACGTACTTTCCGTTTTAAACTGGTTGATCTCCCTTTCTCTTTCCACTATCAGGCGAACAGCAACGCTTTGAACGCGACCTGCGCTTAAGCTTCGTTGCATCCCAATTTTTCGCCATAACACGGGGCTCAATTCAAAGCCAACCAGCCTGTCTAAAATACGGCGGGCCTGTTGTGCATTCACCAAATCCATGTTGATCGTTCGCGGGTTGGCTACGGCTTTTTTTATAGCAGGCGCAGTGATCTCATGAAAAACAATTCGCTTAGTGGTGGCAGGGTCTAAACCGAGTACTTCTGCCAAATGCCAGCTAATACTTTCTCCCTCACGGTCCTCATCCGATGCCAGCCAAACCTCCTGCGATTTTTTAGCCATTTGCTTTAACTCCTTCACTACCTTCTCTTTATCTTCCGGCACTTTATACCTCGGCAGGTAGTTATTATTTACATCTATACCCATATCATCTTTCTCAAGATCGCGGATATGACCGTAACAGCTTCTTACCTCAAAGTCTTCTCCCAATATTTTCTCAATGGTTTTTGCTTTTGCAGGAGACTCAACTATTAATAAATTCTTTGCCATTTGTGTGTTGTAATATTATTATGGAACCAGCTTTTCAATCGCATGGCAGCATCGTTGCGTCGCACTCTTTAACCGCAAATTGCTCTTCGGCTTAACGCGACTGTATGTTGCAATATTAAGGTATAAGTGTAAACCGCAAAATTTTCATGTAGGGAAGCCAGCTTATACAAATCAGCCAGGCGCAAGGCGGGTAGTTTTCTTTATGTGTTATTTTAAACACTGCACTTTGCCTGCTGGTTTTACTATATTGCCTGAAATTTTTTTCGGCATTTATTGTTTAAAATATTAATTTGAAATTAAATTTTAAACCTTGAAACATGAATTACACCCGATTGTTCACCTCGTATTTTATTACTGCTTTATTGCTTTTATCCTCTACAGTTTCTGCCCAAAACAACCGCCTTTCACAATTTGAAAAAGCGGGTATGTGCGATTTGCTGATCGATAAAAACGGAACCTACCATGCCGTTTTCCAGGAGTCGCCGGCAAACGGCAAACCTATCTTCATTTATTATGCAAGTTCTGCCAACAATGGGCAAACCTGGAGTAAGCCAATTACAATAAGTAACGATGGAACGGGCAATGGAAGTGGCTATGCCCGGCTAATGCAGGACGGACAGGGTAGGGTTTATGCAATTTGGAAACGTTATGGAAAGGCGGAGTCAAACTACCCGGTGCGGGAAGAATTACTGGATGGTCCTGGCGGTTACGCCCCTGGAACTATCTTTTATAAAATATTGAACGGCGGCACCTGGAGCGAGGCTGTCAAGGTGAACGAAAGTGAAAATTGCCAGTATTCGTGGTTTCCTACCATTGATGTATCGGGTACATTACATATTGTATGGTCGCAGGTAAGTGAGCAAATGATTAAGAAGGGATGGTATTATTGGTATTATGCCGACTGGATAAGAGATGCTACCATTAGCGGTAACACATTTATTTATCACTCGTTTAGTACACCTGCTCCCCTGGATGCATACGGAAACGTTTCCAGCAAAAATGGTTTGCTCAACCTGGATGGATATTTCGATGGCAATAACGCCTTTCATATGACGGGCGAAATGGTTGACGACAACATGCAAATCATTATTTACTTCAATGGAAAAACAAAAAGCACCCTTTACAAATACCCGAAATACAGCACCTTTAATAATTTTAATAGCCCTGCCAAACTGGTAAAAGACGAGAAGGGGGCAGACCACGTTATATTTCGCCCCGCAGCCTCTACTTTGGAAAGTGAGCAATTGTGGGATATTGAAGCAGCCACCGGCAAAAAATCAGTGATCGTAGACATACAAAAGCCGGGTATAACTATTCAAAGCTTCCAGGTGGCGCAGGGCGCAGGTGGCAGTTACGCAGTAACATTCCAGGCCGGTGGAATTTCATCTGCCAACGAAAGCTATGGCAGCTTTTACAGCAATGGCACCTGGAAAAATGTGGGTCTTACCAAAAACGCCAGTAAAGAAAAATTCTTTCATACCGAATTTCCTCCAAATGTGTACGGCGTCAAAAGCTATCTTTCAACACTTACCAAATACCGAACAACCTACATAGCACTCGCCTGGGATAAAAATGGGAAAAAGAAAATGCTGAATACATTATCAGCTGATTTTGTTGGCATGGGTTTCAGCACCAGTAGCCCCTCCATTATTTTTGTTCCGGTTGAATAGGCGTGTAGCCTGAAGTGAGGAATTCAACGATTTTGTTGCGGATAGTTTTATCCTTATAAATATTGCTGTGCCCTAAGCCCGTGGTAATTTCAAAAACAATATGCGGAAGGTTTTTTTCGGTCATTGGCTTTACATCGGCAAAGGGTGTTATGTTGTCATCTTCGTCGTGTACCCACAGCGTTGGTGTTTTAATTTTTTGCAATACACGGCTAACCGAAAACCAATTCGCGGGATTTCCACCCATTTTTTCAAGCAGTTTTTCAAACTCGGTTCGCACCTCTCCGCTTACCGGTATAATTTTAAAAAACCCCTCAATAGCCCTTGTGGTTTCTGTTGCCGGAGCAACTAATACCAGCCTCATTTTATCCTGTGCTTCCAGTTGTTCAATGGCTAACGCAACCGCCAGCCCGCCAAAGGAGTGTGCAAGTATTCCATCAACAGGTCCGTATAACTTGTTGATGTCCAAAATCATTTGTTTATATTGATTGGCGTTAATTGTTTTGCCCGAACTGATTCCATGGGCAGGCGCATCAAAGGCTAACACACAGAAACCTGCATCTATTAACGGTTGTATATAACTTTCAAATTTATAACTGTAGCTATCAAAGCCGTGGCAAATCAATACGGTTTTAGCTTTTATATTTTGCGGAGGCATCCATCTGAATCCTCTAACCGTATAATGAAGGAAGTTGAAAGACAATCTTTCCGCATCTATAAAAATGGGAGGCTGTTTTAGTTTTCTTTTGCCCGAATAAGGAGTACAGAATATATTAAAAGCGGCTTTGGCAGCACTTACCGGCGACACAAATTCTATCGCCCTGATCTTGTTAACATAGTAGCTAATTGCAATTCTTTGTGCTAATTTCATCGGGGTTATTCAATTCAAATGTAAATGAAAGTTGTAATCATAGGCGCGGGAAATGTGGCTACCATACTGGGGATGAAGATATTTGTGGCCGGACATTCTATAGAACAGATCATCGGCAGGTCTGAAACAGAAGCAGCTGACCTTGCTGAAACTTTAAACGCATCACACACAACCAACTTATTACAAATCAACGATTCTGCTGACGTTTACATTATATCCATTAACGACGATCATCTAGAAGAACTAGCATTAACCCTAAGGCTTGAAAACAAATTGGTGGCGCACACCGCAGGTTCCGTTAGTATGTCGGTTTTAAAAAATACAAGCAATAATTACGGGGTACTTTACCCGTTGCAAAGCCTGCGAAAACAAACCACACATTTACCAGACGTGCCGGTTTTGATTGACGGTAACTCTTCCAAAGCCAGGGAGGAATTGAGAGCTTTTGCAAACACCTGGGCATCGCAGGTAATTTTTGCAAGCGACAGTCAGCGAATGAAATTTCATGTGGCGGGTGTAATTACCTCCAATTTTAGTAACCATCTGTATGCTTTAGCCGAAGCCTATTGCAAAAAAGAGGGAGTAGAATTCAATGTTCTTTTGCCCATCATAAAAGAAACGGCCACCCGGTTGGAGGAGTATGCTCCTTCAGAATTGCAAACTGGCCCCGCGGCACGGGGCGATGTTGCCACTATTGATAAACACCTCCATTTACTAACCCAGCATCCCGCCTTACGAAAGATTTATATAAAATTAACCGAAAGCATCATTGAAAATAATAAACTGCTTACCACAAAATTTTAGTTGAAAATGAGTTACTTATAATTCTCCATTAGGGTTGACTTTCGGCGATCTTTTTAATATCATTCAACCCTTGCTCAAATGAGGGTCCTACCATCTTATCCATAAATAAACCCATATACTTGCCTATGGCTGCTTTAAAAAAATTGCCTTCAAATTTGCTGTCCATCGTCCAGGTAACTCTGGTTTTATCGTTTTCTTCGTTCAAAATAAACCCGCCGGTGCCTGTTCCGTTTTCTTTAAAATCCATGAACGACTTTACAAAATCCGGGCGGCTTTCGGTAATTGTCAGGCTGCCATTGCCAACCTCTCGATTATCACTTTCCCAACTGTAACCCGCTCCAACACCGCTGGCGGGGCCAAAGAATTGTTTCTTCATACCAGGGTCAATTTTATTCCATGGCATCCATCGGTCGTAGGTTGATGGTGTGTTTACGAGGCTGTAAATGGCTGGTGCTTTTGCCTTTATTTCCACCGTTCTTTCAACATGAACTGTGGAAGGGAGAAAGATGGAGATAATAAACAGGAGGACAATAAGCGCTCCTAAACCAATCAGGATTTTTTTGAGAATACGCATAATTTAAAGTTTTAGGGAGGTGATACCACAAAATAGGCATTTCAACAAAGCCAGCAAATGCAGCTAAATTATTTACAGTATTTTTTTGGCCTGAAGCGCTGATATTGTAATTCTTATTGAAAATTGTTTGAAATACTTTTGTCGCCCGGCAAATAAAAACCTCATGAACATTCTTCGCAACTTTTCCTCCATCACCACCTTTGTATTTGATGTGGATGGTGTACTTACCGACGGTACTTTATTAATACTCCCCGACGGCGTAATGGCAAGGCGTATGAACATTAGAGACGGCTATGCGCTGCATCTTGCGGTTAAACGTGGCTACAATGTGGTAATAATTTCGGGTGGCAAGTCAGCTGAGGTAAAAGACAGGCTAAATAAGTTGGGTGTTGAAAATGTGTTTATGCAGGTGCCAAATAAACTGGCTTGCCTGCTGGATTATATTAGACTTCATAGTATAGAACCGCAGCACATTTTGTTTATGGGGGATGATATCCCTGACTTAGAAGTGATGAAATTTGCAGGCATTGCGGCCTGCCCAGCGGACGCCGTTAACGAAATAAAAGAGATATCAGCTTATATATCGCCAATAAACGGTGGCTTTGGTTGCGGCAGAGATGTGATTGAAAAAGTTCTTAAACTTAAAGGTGATTGGGCCGAAGATACCAGCATTCGCTCTCAATGATTTCTTAATACAATAGTGATTTTTCATTTACTAACTTGCCAGCTAAATTTGTTATTTGAGACTTTCCATAGCATTCCTAAGGTTGATAAGATGGCCCAACCTTGTTTTTATAGCCATTACCCAACTACTATTTATTTATTGTATTGTACACCCCATTTTTTTCTCCGCAGGTGTTTACCCAAATATTCATGGCATTTATTTTTTACTGCTGATGTTGTCGTCGGTTTTTATAGCAGCAGCCGGTTACATCATCAACGATTATTTTGACCTGAACATTGACCTGGTAAACAAGCCCGCCAAAATGGTTGTAGATAAAATAATTAACCGGCGGTGGGTCATATTCTGGCACATGTTCCTTAGTATAATAGGCATTGCACTGGCATTTTATGTTGATTGGAAAACGAATGCCCGATTTTTAACTATAGCCAATACCATTTGTGTATTCATGCTGTTTTTGTATTCCATCTCGCTAAAAAAGAAATTTTTATCGGGCAACATTCTTATCTCGTTGTTAACTGCCTGGGTAATTCTGGTAATAACATGGGGCGAAACCAGCAACCTTGTAAAAACAAACCACATTGTTTCGTACACCGAAAAAATTACGAGGATCACCTTTTTGTATGCAGGCTTTGCTTTTGTCATCTCCCTTATTCGGGAAGTTATAAAGGATATGGAAGACATTGAAGGAGACCGGCGTTATAACTGCCGTACCATGCCTATTGTTTGGGGCATTAATACCTCCAAGGTATTTGTGGCGGTGTGGCTTATTGTTTTAATAACGGCGCTTTCTATTGTACAGTTTTACGTGCTTCAGTTTAAGTGGTGGCTGAGTGCAATTTTTTGTATTGCATTCGTCATTATCCCGCTAATTTTTATTTTTAATAAGTTGTTTAAGGCATCTACCAGCGCACATTTTCACCAGCTTAGCTCATGGGTTAAAGTGGTCATGTTCACCGGTATATTATCCATGATCTTCTTCAGAATTTATTTATAATTTTTTGTTGCGGGCTGTTTACCTTATGTCGTTACCAGCGCTACTGTATATCCCGTAGCATTGGGGGGCTCGTTTCCTCTTTACCTGATTTTTGTTGGTGCCAATTGCGTAAAACAAAAACATTTTACGGCAGTTTTATTTAAGGCATATAGTTAAGTTTGCGAATGCAAAATATCATACTTGCTTCGCAATCGCCCCGCCGCAAAATGTTGTTGGAATGGGCGGAAGTTGAATTTGAAGTCGTTTCCCGAACCATTGATGAAACTTATCCTAACGATATCCCGATCGAAAAAATACCGGTTCACATTGCCCGTAATAAAGCCATAGAGGTCGACCAGTATCTTGACAAAGCATATCACCAGCAGCATAGCAAAAAAACAATTCTTGCCGCGGATACGGTGGTAGTGTTGGACGATCAGATCATTAACAAACCGGAAAATCGTGCGGACGCTATTGAAATGCTCGAAAAACTTTCGGGCAGAACACATAAGGTGATCACTGGCGTGGTTATTTTGCACGAGAGGGCGGAGGTTGCCTTTGCCGAAATAACGGAAGTGGTGTTTAATAAACTCACAACAGGGCAAATAGAGTTTTATGTAGATAAGTTTCAACCTTACGATAAAGCAGGGGCTTATGCAATACAGGAGTGGATAGGTGTGATCGGTATTAAATCTATCAGCGGCGATTTTTACAATGTAATGGGCTTGCCGGTTAGCAGGGTAGTAGCGGAGTTGAAGAAATTGAGGGAAGGTTAAATGGTTTAAAGGTTAATTGGTTGCTGGGTTATAAAGTTGAGAAGTTGAAGGCTGAATTGGTTGATTTGTGGTTTACGTAGGTGGGGATTAGTATAATACTTCCTTGGTAAAAATGGTTGCTTTATTTACTAATGTGGAGCTTAGGTATTAACTTAATCATCTAACCAAAAACAACTGGTATGACCGAGCGACTGCTGCAATTTATTTGGCAGTTCCAATATTACAATACAGCCAATTTAACTACTACACTGGGAGAGCCTCTTCAAATAATTACGCAGGGTAAACTTAACACTAACCAGGGCCCCGACTTTCTACACGCCAAAATCATTATTGGAAACACAACCTGGGTGGGTAATATTGAACTGCACCTGGCTTCCAGCGACTGGCTGGCGCATCAACACTCGTCCGACACGAATTATAGTAACATCATCCTCCATGTAGTTTGGCAAAACGATGGTGATGTAATTGATGGCAGCGGCTCAATTCTTCCTGCACTTTTACTAAGCAGCAGGGTTCCTAAAATATTAATAGATCGGTATGAAGCGCTGATGCACTCGCAGGACTTTGTACCAAGCCAGCAGCATTTGCCAGCGCTTTCTAAAATAGGCTGGCTATCGTGGAAGGAAAGATTGGTAGCCGAAAGATTGCAACGCAAATCGCAAACTGTAATTGCGTATTTAAAAGATGCCGGCAACCATTGGGAACAGGTTTTCTGGTGGATGCTTGCGCGCAATTTTGGCATAAAAGTAAACGCTGATATTTTTGAAAGTATCGCACGCAGCATTCCCATCAATATTTTAGCAAGGCATAAAAACCAAATACACCAGCTTGAAGGATTGTTATTAGGGCAAGCCGGTTTATTACAGGGTAGCTTTGCGGAAGACTATCCAAAACTTTTGCAACGCGAGTATGCTTTTTACCAGAAGAAATATGCATTGAAACCCCTTTCAGTAAAACCATTTTTTTTGCGAATGCGCCCGGCTAATTTCCCTACCATACGGCTGGCGCAGTTGGCAATGGTCATCCACAAGTCGTCCCATCTATTCACACAAATAAAGGAAGCAGATTCAATTTCCGCGATAAAAACATTACTGAGTATATCTGCAAACGACTACTGGCATTATCATTACTTATTTGATCAGCCTGTTGCTTATAAGCCAAAACAATTGGGCAGGCAAACCATCAACAACATCATTATAAATACCATTGTACCTGTTCTTTTTGCCTATGGCTTATACGCAAATGATGAAACCTTGAAACAAAAAACACTCCGCTGGCTAAGCGAACTACCGCCTGAAAAAAATACCATTACAAAACAATGGCAACGCTTTGGGGTTGACAATGAAAATGCGTTGGAAAGCCAGGCTTTACTTGAGTTAAAAAATAATTACTGCAACCAGTTTCGTTGCCTTGAGTGTGCGGTTGGTAACCGTATTTTAAAGGCAACACATTAGCATCTGCACCATCATCCGTTATAGCCACCTGTCAGTTATAAGTAGGCAAGCATCTTTAAAAATTTCTTTTACCAGGTATTTACTAACTACGTTACTGCATAAGGCCTACCTTAACACTATCTGTTCATTTAAACCAAAATTAATTTTTATGCGAAAAAATCAATTTGCAGGCATCTTGCTATTATCAGCGCTCCTTTTTGCAGCCTGTAACACCCCGGCTGACGAAACGAAAGCCCCGGATATGACTAAAACCAAAGCAGACATTCAGGCAATGGAAGATGCATTTGCAGCCGCGGAAAAAGCAAAAGATGTGAATGCGGTTGCTGCCTATTACAGCGACGACGCAATTAGCTACAGCCGCAACGAGGAGCCTGCAGTTGGCATTGCAGCCATTAAAGATCATATAGCTAAGGGGATAGCAAGAGATACAAGTGGTAACGTAAACGTATATAAAGTAGTAGACCTTTTTGGAGAAGGAGACATGCTGGTGGAAATAGGATCATGGACGGTGGTAACCCCTGCCGGTGCCGAAACCGATAAAGGTCATTACATGTCGTATTTTAAAAAGCAGGCAGACGGCAAGTATCGTTGTGTGCGGGATATGAATGTTACATCAACACCTGCTAAAAAATAAGCAGTATTCATAAAATTTAATAGGGAGCCTGCTTAACACAGGCTCCCTATTTTTTATTGGCAGCATTTAACTAACGGTAGGCTGTTTAAAAATCAGGCTTTTTAAACAGCCATAGCTATGCAGCTTCGGAATTACTGCCTGAAACCATCGGTTTGTATTTGTCAAGGTTTTCGTAGATCACCCAAAGGTTTATGGAAAAAAGTACAAGTGCGATCACCAGCCCGGACGGTTCTGTAAATATGTGTGTCAGCACAATTCCAATCATCAATGGAAAAACAATCAAAGCCCCCAGCGCCCTGTATTTTGGTATAATAAAAAGTATTCCGCCCACAATTTCAGCGATTGCAATTAGGGGTAACAACCACCCAATTTCAACAAGCGCGCCCATAAACTTCATCATTTTTTCGGGCATATCTTTCGGCATAGGCATGTACTGAAAAAATATGTTTAGTCCAGCGTTAATAAACATCAGGCCGAAGAGGAGGCTGGCTACAAAAAGGATTTTCTTTTTCATTGTTGTTTTTAATTAGTTGAGGTTGGGTATTTAATTTTTATAAAAATATCGGTTTATTAGATAACTATCCATGGTCATTAATTACAACAGTGCTCAATAATCTCTTCTGTAGTTGCTTTTTTCTTGTAAAAACACCGATACATTACCCTTATCGATCTTAAATTTTGTTTCAATTGTATTCCAGTTTTCAAACCCTGGTAAAAAACAGACAAAGTGCAAATGCGGGCCGCTTGTATATCCAACATTACCACTATAAGCAATAACGTCACCTCGTTTTACAAGGTCTCCAACCTTAAACACTGAACCATTGAATTTTATATGACCATAATTTCCATAGGTGCCGTCTGCATGCATAATGGTTATGTAATTATTAAACTTCTTACATTCTATACTTGGGCAATGCTCCGTATTATTTTGAACTACCTGTACAATCACACCTTCTCTTGCAGCCAGTATTTCTGTTCCTTCAGGCATGGTAAAGTCTAAAGCGTTTTCTGTTTGGTGGGAGAACGATCCGCGATACCCCTGGTAGAGATGATAACTTTTCCCTTTTTGAAAAGGCAGGTCGTAGGCAATAGATTTATCGTAATCAGTTATAGTAATATCTCCAATAGTTGACTTGAATTTATAGTTGAATTTATAGCGGCCATTTTGTGATGCTGTCAGTTCTCCTATTTTAAATCGCTGCACTTTTGGCGGAATAACAAAAACCTTACGGTCCGCTTCGGAAAAAGCAAGATTTTCCAGTTCAAGATTCAATTGTATGGAAATAGGAAATAAGTCGGGGTTGTTTACATACAGTATGTAACCCCTTGCTTTGTTTTCGTAAAACAATTTGTTTGTTTGGCAGAAAAGCGTAGTTGATGCGGTTATAAAAAATACACTCAGGAGCGCTAAATTTTTCATGCTGTTGTTTTGAAAACATTGCCGGCAATTTGTTGGTGCAATGCACCGTGGTTGCACAGGTTTTTACAACAGTAATTTATAATTTTTAGTTTGATTTGTAATTGTATTTGCCAGGTAACATTGATCACAACCTTTGGAAAGACTGTTGGCTGCACGGTACAACCATGGTGCACACGAAAACACTTGAAGTGTGTTCAATAAAAGTGCGGGAAAAACATGAATGTTGTTTGCGAAGCAGCCGCTCAAATTCACAAAGAGATAACTATTGAAAAGCCGGTGCAATAGGCAAGTTTATTTCTTCCAATCAATGAGATTGAAATCTGTTAAAAGCCTGCATGGCTTGCCCTCAGCTTCAAAGCCAATATAGGTAGCATACCGGCCGTCTCCCAATCCGGAGGTGAAGGCTGCTAAATTATGTGCACCAAAACTATACATCGCATACTTCCAGTTATCACGGTAATGCGCATCCATTTGCTTGTACAGATCGGCATCTAAATCGGTTAAATTACTTTTGTCTAAAAATTCACTGGCTGCTTCATCCATAAAAATTCCGGCACCCAGGTCTGTTGAATAACCGTGCTTTTCATTGCCTCCTACTGGTAGGGGTGATTGCTCTTTCAGCAACGCGAATTCCCACTTTGCCACAGGTTCCTCGCTAAAATTAATTCTGGAAAATGCAATGCTTTCTTCGCCCTCCACATTTATAATAGAAAGTTGAACAGGAAACTCCCCAATTGGAAAAGTTTGCGTAAAGGGGATACCATATTCATCTATATGCCCCGGATCGCAGGCAATAATATGCCCGCTTACAATTTTTATTTTTCCAATGGTGACACCATAAAAGTTTGCCGTTGCACTTTTCCCGTGGCGAATAGTGCCTTTTATAAAAGCCGTTTCAAACAAATCGGGCACCGCAATAACTTTAGCGGTAGTTGATTTGATTGTATCAAGCGCTTCCGTTGCATACTTTAAAGAGGCATTGTGTCGCGGAATATTTTGACAGCAACATAACAGTAAGCCAATTAAGATATATTTCATAATGGATTAGGATAAGAAGGAGTGCAGTTTAATATCCGGCCCCACTGCTTTTTTAAATGTAATACCTACGATCCGGCAAACGGGGTACCGAAGATGCCAACGGCCAACTCTACCCATATAAGAAATAGTGCTACGAGAATAGCGCCACAGATGCCGATCCTGTACTTCAACATTTTTACCTTCCTTATTACAAACTCGCATAGCAGCCCAGTGCCCAGTAATAAAGCGCCCATCACAACAAAATCCGGAAAACTCCAATTTACCTCGTTTGTAAACTGCATTGCTATTAAAGGTATAAGCAATAAAAGCGCAACTGTAAGTACAATACCGATTATTCGTTTGTTTTGCGTGATCATATTGAGGTTGTTTTAGTCTTGTTATGTATCTTTTTAAAAATTCAAGTTCTGCCAGGCACTGTTAACAAAAAAAGCGATTCACCCAGTTTTTTGCTGCAGTGTAGATCAATCGTTTCGACAAATATACATTGTACTTTGAAATGCAAAGCACTTTTTATTTTAAAAAAAAATTAAAACTTTCGAAAGGGGAGTTATTTTTTTGCGCAAATAGCCACGACAATGCAACCACCATAATAAAATGCATGTATTTGGTTAACTTGTACAAATCATTTTACAAACCTTTTGTATGAGAACGCTTAGCCTTGTTGTCATTTTCTCTTTAATAATCGTTGTTTCCTTTTCCATTGCATCGTGTAAAAAAAATGCGGGTGGAGGTGTAAGTGTAAAAGACTCATGGACGATCATCCAGGAAAATATACTTACCCCTTCCTGTGCAACCAGTGGTTGCCACGCAACTGCCAGCGATGCCAACTTTGCCCAGCATGAGTTGGTGTTAACAGCCGGAGTAGCCTATGAAAATTTGGTGAACGGTTCGCCGAAAAACGCTACTGCAAAAACTGCTGGCCTGCTCAGGGTGAAAGCTGGAGATTATTTAAGCAGCTTACTGTATCAAAAAATTGATTGCCAGGGTGCC
>JANPIA010000013.1:0-2820 GCA_031424735.1 Segetibacter sp. | reverse complement strand
AGGTGCTGTGATCATAAAGCACCTGCTTAATCTTTCGGATCGGGAAACGGTTCAGCAGATACAGGAGAATGTCTTCATGCAATATTTTTTGGGCTATTCTTCTTTTACAAATGAAGCACCCTTTTCACCTTCCCTGTTTGTATCCATTCGTGAACGGCTGAGCCTTACCGGTTTTATTAGTATCAATGATATTGTAATTGCACATAGTTTTGATAAGCCTCCAGGGCAGCCTGCAAGTACTATATCACAAAAAGAGAACACTGATAGTACCGGTGATACTCCTTAAACAGCCGCCTATGATGATGATGAGCTATCCAAAGAAGAAGAGCAGGCACCAGCACAAAAGCCAACCCTACCCCATGCAGGTAAGCTATTAATGGATGCTACAGTAGCACCGCAAAACATTACCTATCCAACTGACTTAAAATTGCTGAATGCTGCACGGCTAAAAAGCGAAGCAATCATCGACCAACTTTATAACAAGGGGCTGTATGGCCCGGCAAAGGTTAGAACCTACCGGCAGCTTGCGCAGAAAGATTTTTTGAATACAGCCAGAAAGAAATCTAAAACCAGCAAAGCTATCTATCGGGCCAATGGCAGTCAGTTGCGTTATCTTAAAACAAACCTTCAATACATTGCTGATATGCTACAGATGTATGAGGCAGTAGATGTAGCAACTCCTTTAAAACAACGGGACTTCGAATATCTGCAAACCATACGGTTGGTGTATGAACAACAATTTGCCATGCACACTACCCGAACCCACAGCATCGAAAACAGAATTGTAAACATTCATCAGCCATATGTACGGCCTATTGTTCGTGGAAAAGACGGTAAAAAGGTAGAGTTTGGCAGCAAGCTACAGGCATCATTGGTCAATGGATTTATGGTTATTGAAAAGTTATCATGGGATAACTTCAACGAACTCCAATGCCTTATGGATACAGTAGAGGCCTACCATACACGGTTCGGCCTCTATCCGGCAGAAGTATTGGCTAATAAAATTTATTGCACCCGGGAAAATCGACGAAGGCTCAAAGAGCTCTGCATTATACTGCGATCCAAACCATTGGGTCGTCCTTCCGCAGAGGCATTGTCAAATCCTGTGGTGAACGTAATGCAAAAGTGTTAGCGTCCCTTGCGCAACCTACAGTAAAAACAACCAAAGAAGAAATAGCCTCTGCCCTTACAGGTGATTGGCGGGACGAATATATTTTTGAACTCAGGCAATGCTATGAAATATATAAGTACTATCATAAAAAAATAGACGAATGCGATGAAGTCATAAAGCGAATATTAACTCAAGAGATAGAACGCAAACAAAAGGAAGAAAACCTTGACAAGGCAGAAGAAGTAAAAATAAAAAAAAAGAAAGCTCGTAAAAATGAAGCCAACATAAACATACAGCGACTGGCTGTTAACTTAACTGGTGGTGTTGATATCAGCAGCATTGAAGGAGTGGGGCTGGGAACGGTCTTATGCATTATTGCCGAAACGGGATTAGAGCGAAAAGATTTCCCAACGGCCAAACAATTTTCATCATGGCTAAAGGTGGCACCTGAAGTAAAAAAGACAGGAGGTAAAGTAATAAGCAGCCACACCCTTAAAGGAAAAGGACGCTTAGCAAGAGCACTCATGCATGCAGCCAATGCCATAGGCGATATGAAAAGGGGAGGTTATTTAGTTCTTTTTTTAAAAGGATACAGCGAAGAACTGAAAGAAGCAACGCCATTATAGCCACTGCAAATAAATTATCCAAAATAATATGGAACATGCGGGTAAAAAAACAACCATACAATCCAATAATGCCTGTAGAATATCATGACAAAATCAGAAAGAATGAGGTGAAGAATATCCAAAGGAAAATAAGGCAACTCAATATTAAGGAGGAAGAAATCTTATTTGCAACTGGCTGATTATTACTCCACCGCTGATGGGTTATATATAATTGTCGCAAGCAGTTGTGCAAAGCCGACATGAAAAGATGAGGTACAAGTGAGTTCCGACGTATCGGAATTGAAATGACACAACTGGAGGTGCATAAAGAACAAATGTTGGTCGCCAAAAAAGAAAAACGACAACTTGGTATGCACCCAAATTGAAGCTGGAAGTCCACATCAGGTTTTGCCCATCAATTAGTTAGGGACCGGGCCCGCCCGGATGCCAGCCCGACAAGGTCATTCTGGCGGGACCAGTCGGACGAGGGTGAGGTCGAGTGACTACTGTTGGAGTTTATCAATGACCACCGGCATAAATGCGCAGTATAATTTCTACCACTTTTAAACCTTCCAATGCATTGGTAGTTATGGGAGCATTGTTCTTAATTACATCCACAACATTTTCTATTACAAAATGGTGGTTGGCTGCGCTGCCTTTGTACAAACCATAATCATTTCCGGGATTGGTAGGCTCCAGTTTGGGCATAACATAATCCTTTATATGGCAAACTTCTACTTTGTCCATGTACTGGCCGCCAATTTTTATACTTCCGTTTTCGGCAATAATGGTAATGCTGCTTTCAAGGTTTTTATCCCAAACAGAAGTAGAATAATTTATACAACCGGACCCTCCATTTATAAGATCGAAGTGAACAAAACCGCTGTCTTCAAACTCTGTCAGGTCTTTATGGTTGTGGCTATGTAGTTTGGAAACGATGTTAGTAATGTCGCAAAATATCCAGTACAAAATATCTATAAAATGAGAGAACTGTGTAAATAGGGTGCCACCATCCAGGTCCTTTTTACCATGCCAGCTATCTGCTTTATAATAACGGCTGTCGCGGTTCCAATAGCAATTCAATTGAACCATATAAATTTTGCC
>JANPIA010000012.1:0-14026 GCA_031424735.1 Segetibacter sp. | reverse complement strand
TGAATGTGCTGAACAACCAGGACAAGTTTAGAGAAACTTTTGTGCTGAACGATTCATCATTATTCAACACCAATAAAAGTTATTCCAACAATAAAAATCAAAATCACCGTTTCAATTTTGAGATCGATCATAAACTGGATTCAATGAATTCAATTTTGATACGGCCGACTTTCAGTTCTCAATCAAGCGATAACTATAGCGAAACCAACTCCTTTACCACTCGTGGAAAACTGGTAAACCGCAACGATGCGAGAACGATCAACTCATCAACCAACACCGGCTACAATTTTAATAACAGCATACTTTACCGGCATCGTTTCGCCAAAAAGGGGCGCACTTTCAGTTTAAACTTTACTCAAGGTTTTAACAACAGCGAAACAAACAGGAACACTTTAAGCTATAACACATTTTATAATGGCGCCAATACTATCAGAGATACTACCAACCAGGTTAGTGAAATCAGCAGGGATGGTAAAACCTATGGTGCCAATGCATCGTACACGGAACCTATAGACTTAAAGAGCCAGGTGGAATTGAATTATAACTACAACTATAGCCTTACCACTTCCGACCAAAAAACAATGAATTTTAATAACAGCACGGGTAAGTACGATAAAATAAATTCTTTACTCAGCAACGATTTTGAGAACACCAATAATTCGCACAGGGTAAGTGTAAGCTACCGCCGGCAGGTAAATAAAGATTGGAACTACAGCCTTGGAATGGGCATGCAGTATGCGGAATTAACCAGTGATAACAAAACAAAAAACACGTTCCTGTCGCAATCGTTCAATAACTTTTTCCCAACACTTCAGGTGCAGTATAGTAAAAACAGGACCAAAAACCTGCGCTTCAATTACCGCGGAAATACACGCCAGCCTTCGGTTACACAGTTACAGGACGTGATTGACAATTCCAATCCGTTAAACGTTACCAGCGGCAACCCGGCATTAAACCAGGAGTTCTCCAACAACTTCAATTTGTTTTACACCAACTTTAATGTGTTCACATTTAAGAATGTGGTGGCAAGCATCAATGGCAGCCTGACATCAAACAAAATTGGCAACTCCTATTTTCTAAATACAGGTAATACACCAGTAGTGGTCGATAATATTTTGCTGGGACCGGGAGCGCAATTTTCAAAACCCGTTAACCTGAATGGCGCTTATAACGTGAGCGGATTTTTCAATTATGGCTTTCCCGTTAAGAAACCGAAATCGAACATCAATCTTTCAACCAACTTATCGCATAGCAAAGATATCAGCCTGGTGAACGGTATTAAAGGTTCGACTCTCAACTATAGCGCGGGGCAAACCATCCGTTATACCATCAATGTTAAAGAAAGGTTCGATATGAATTTCGCCAGTACCACCGGCTATAACTGGTCGAAATATAACCAGCAAACTACGTCTGGTACGCAACAACCCAACAGCAATTACTTCACCCAAACATTTTCGGTTGAGCCAACCTACACGACTGTAAAAGGTTTAAGCATCGGCAGCGATTTTGATTATCTATTAAACCGCGGTCAGGCTGCAGGGTATAACCAATCCATCCCGTTATGGCATGCCTTTATAGCGCAAACCATGTTCAAGAAAAAACAGGGCGAGCTAAGGCTTTCTGTTAACGACCTTTTGAATCAAAACAAAAGCATTACACGGACCGTTGAGCAAAACTATATTGAAGATGTACGCACACAGGTATTGCAGCGCTACTTCATGCTTACATTCACTTACAACCTTCGCAAATTTGGTGGAAACCAGCAGCAATCTATGTTTCCGGGCAACATGATGCCACGTGGCGCAGAACGGCAAATTATGCGGATGGTGCATTAATCAATCTGAATTTATAATGGAAAGCGCCGGGCAAATGTCCGGCGCTTCTTTGTTTAAGTAGCATTATCAAACTTTATTTATAGTACATCCGGCACTTTACATTCCCTTTAATTTGACATCACTCTTCTTTATATTATCAATAATTACCTCCTGCAATTTAAGCTTGACATCCTGGAAGCCATGTGCCTTAACCCATACATTTACGGTTACGGCATATCCTTCGCCTTCAATATCAGAAACGCCAATTCTGTAGGGCTGGCTCTTTTAAAAGATCCGTTTGCGAATGGATCGTTTGTTCTAATATGGCTTTTACCTGTTCAAAGGGTACGGAAAACTCGAACCGCAAAACAATATCCAGCCTTCGGTTACCTTCCCTGCTTAGGTTTACAATCACTTCGTTGGAGAGTTTGCTGTTGGGTATAATGACCGTGCGATTATCAAAGGTTGTAACAATGGTATAGAAAATACGGATCATCGTAACCGTACCCTCGGAGCCCTGTGCGATAATATTATCCCCCACCCTGAAAGGCTTTAGCCATAAGATAAGGATGCCACTGGTAAAATTTTGCAAAGTGCCCGAAAGGGCTAAGCCGGCTGCAACACCAAAAGCACCAATAATGGCAGCAAACATGGTTAGCTGTATACCCAAAACCTACATGATGGCCAGCACCAGTAATATCCGCAAAACAATCGCCACCGAACTGGTTAAAAAAGGACGCAGCGATGGATCGATACGGCGTTTAACGAGTGTGTAATTCAACCCTTTGGTAAGGGTTTTTATAATCCACAATCCACCTAACAATACCACTATTGCTAAAAGCAGTTTTGGGCCAAAATTGAGTATCCAGCCATAGGCCTGGTCGTAAAACTTATTAATATTCATCCTGATAAATTGCGCAGGTATCTTAAAAAACTATGCCCTGCGAAGTAATTGCTTTAATAGCCCACCTCCAGCTCGTTGCCGGTTAATGCATAGTACACATTTTGCAATTGGTGCAGATATTTTATGGAGAGATTGATAGAAGCATCTTTTGAAGCGGGTGAAAAATATTCTCCCATATGTTTTAAATGAAGGTCTCCTTTTTCAAACCGGTCGCCAGATAGCAACGAACGATTTTTTTGAAAGCCCGCCTGCAATAATATATCCACGGTAAGGTGGATGGCTTCCAGTTCGCTATATTCTTTAAACCGGGTACCCATTTGCACCACGTCATCTTCAAAAGGCTCAACGCGGTTTTCAATATTAGGAAAAACATAAGCGATCTTATCGGGCATAATAGAAAACACTTCTATTTGCATTGGTGGCAGCGTACTCTTTGGGTTTGCCAGCTTTGGGTTCCATAAAACCAGGTTGCCCACCCGCAAATCTTTTGCTTGAATCATGTATGTAAATTAAAATTTTTAGTTTGCACATTTTAGTGAGATGAATAAAAAGATAAACAGCATTCGTTCCTAACAAATCCTGCTAATTCAAACAACATTCATAATGAACTTATTCTACAGCGGACATCATACAAAAGCGCTTAACTTTTGGTTATTGGTTTTACGCATAGCTATTGGCATATTTATGCTAACGCATGGATGGCCAAAATTTGTTGACCTAATTAACGGTAGAACAGCTTTTGCGGATCCGCTTCACATAGGTTCAACAAATTCGTTGATACTAACCGTATTTGCTGAAGTAGTTTGTTCCATACTACTGATATTTGGATTAGGCACAAGGCTGGCAGCTTTTGTGCTCATTATAAACATGGCTGTAATTGTGTTTGTAGTGCAGGCAAACGCACCTTTTGCAAAAAAAGAATTCGCCTTGCTTTACCTGCTGGTGTACCTGACTATTTTTGTACTTGGCAGCGGCCGGTTTGCTGTTGATGCATTAATGGGCAAAAAGAGAAGATAAAAACCGACCCAAATTTTTGACGAAGTTCGCAGAGCCGCAGTTGTTTTTGATTTTGTTAAGTAACGGCAAAAAACAAAGTCTCACATCATTTATCCTTCCTGAACTTATGGAATAAATCGTACTTGAATTTTACATTGCCATCCTCACCCGGCGTACCTCTAATATAAATGCTGGGTCCACCTTTCCTGTCGGTACCTACATTTTCAGGTGTGTACGATGCGCCTCTTTTTTTAAGGTTACTCAGCGGTACCTGTATGGTGATATCGGTCGTTTTTTTCATACTGAAAATACCTTCAACAAACATGGATAAAACACTCGATTGAATTTCCATCCGGCTAATTTTCACTTCCTGGTTTTTTATTTCAAGCGTATTCTTCAATTCTGCAAACTGTATGTTGGCAAAGTCGCGTTTCTTAAAAAGAAATATTTGCAATTTCTTCACCGGCTCATAGTCAATTAGGGCTCCGTCTTTCAACGAAAAATTTACTACACCGTCCATGCTCGACGGATAAACTTTGCCCGAATCGTCCAAAGCCAGGGACGCATTTATTTCGGAGGTAAGTTTACCACGGATGCTTTCAGAAGTGATGCCATCCTGCCCAAAATTGCTGAACGCTGCAAAGGTTTTGCTAACATCAACATTCTCCAATTCCACGTTTACTTTCGCCAGGTGGTAATTCGCACTTTTATCTTCCAGCGAGCCGGTTATATTCATGTGCCCGCCGGCATGGTTCAGGTTTACTTTTTGCAGTTGCCAGCTATTTTGCAAAATGGTTACATAGGCTGTAACATCGGTTGCATCAAATTTTTTGTACAATAATTTATCGGCTTTCAGGCTTAGGTTTATGCTGCCGCTTTCCAACACAGCATCCAGTTTACGGGCGGTGCTTTCCAGCTTGTTTCCCAATCCCTTTTTTGTGGTCACCACTTTTTTACGTTGTTGAAGCAGGGATGTAAAGGAGCCGAGGTTAAGCGATGGCGAATAAATGCTCCAGTCGAGAATGACTTTGTTGGGCTCCGTGTTCACCAATGATAAAGCGTTTTTAGCCGACCCTTCCATAATGATGTTATTATTAAGCACCTGGCAGCTTAAGTTTTTAACCAATACATCGGAGTTTTGAAAAAGTATTTTCCCATTTACATTTTTAAGCGGAATGCTACGCGGATTATAATCTGCCGTTCCGTTTTTTATGGTGATTGCACCATTCACAAACGAATTGTAGGTGCGGTTTTTTGCCAGGGGGCCTTTGTACGATATATCAACTGAGGCCTGACCGCCGCTAAGGGTTATGGCTGCACTGTTTAAAAAGTCGTTAAGTGTTGTTAACGGGAACGATGATTTGATATCGCAAATAAGCGTTGGCTTGTTCAGGTCGTTGATGATGATTTTTTCGGAAGTAATGGGCAGCCCCTGCCATTTGCCTGTAAATGTTTCTATCTCAATTTTTGAGTTGGGATCTTTTCTTGGCAAACCCGGAACAATCTCGTTAATATAGCTACCGGTAAACGAACAGTCATCAAACTCAACCAGCGGGCTTTTTACATCACTGTGCCTCGCTGTCCACCACGCTCTTATTAAAGGTTCTCCACCACGTATCGGACCAATGATGGATGCGGAAATATCCAGCTTATTGGTTGCAGACATAATGGAAAGTGCGGAGTCTATTTTTTGTGTCAGCAGCTTCTTTGCAAATTCGTATTCAACATTTTTTGTGTGTACCGTAAAGCTAAATTGTGGCTTACGCCCTGCAACTTCCGCCAGGTCAAACCTCCCGGTTAAGTTAAAAGGATGCTTTGCAATATTAACATCAATGCTATCAAACTGTATCTGTTTATTACCCTTATCGTACCGAAGCAAGAATTTTCCGGCAAACGACTTCTCTTTTAAATAGCTTCCGCGTGGCAGGTTAAAGGCAAGACTGTTAACAAACATGTTGTTGTCAATATCCACGTTCAATGTACTGTCATTATCTTCTTTAATATCTGCATCCAGTTTGTTCACCAATAAATTGTGCAGCTTTTCCTTTTGCAGGTCTTCAATTATAAAACGTACATTTTTAAGTTCGATATTCTTTAATTCATTATTGCCTTTTTTTGTTCCGGCTTTTGCAGTATCGCTTTTCATATCGAAAAGATACTTGTTGGTAAAACCCGAAGTATCGGTAAACAAATACATGGTTCCATCTTCTATTCGCAAACCGGTTAACGACGATTGTTTTTTTACCATCTTCCAAAAGCCCACCCGTACAAAAACTTTATCGGCTTCAAAAAAGGTATGCCTGTGCTTTTCATACATGGTATCGCGAATGACAATGTTATGGAGCACTACTGAAATTTTTGGGAAGTTGGTGAAGAAACTAAGCTCTACATCGCGGATGGAAACATTCCCATTCATCCGTTTGCTAATTTCGGTGGTAACTTGTTTTATGATGGATTTTTTATTGGCAGAAACATAGAAATACACAATGGTGTACAACAGTAAAATAACCCCAACCACAATGCCGAGGCCTTTAAGGGTGTATTTAAGGTATTTATTCAAGTAGTTTAGTTTGAACTGTTAAGCGTTAAATTACTGTGCCAGGCCCACTAAAAAAAAGCCCTTTCGGGCTTTAAAACTTGTTCTCTAAAATATAAGGCAGCATCTTTCGCCAGGTGGGCCAATCATGGTTAATGTCGTTACCCCAAACATCCAGGTCGTAGTAAACTCCTTTATTGTACAGAACCCCGCCAAAACGCCTTGACGATTCCGGGTCTTCGTAAGCGCCGCTGCCTGTATAAATATGAATGTGGTGACTAGCCTTTATTTTATCAAGATACCATGGATCGTTGAGGGATGGCATGTAATGCATGGGGCTGTTATAAAATACCTGTTCGTCCCAAAAGCCTTTGGTGTATTCGGTAAGATCGTACACGCCACTCATGCTGATCACGCCATTAATGATATCCGGTCTCTTCAAAAACAAATTCATGGCGTGCAATGCGCCAAAAGATGCTCCGCAGGTATAAATCATGGTTTCGTTGCTGGTGGCGTTCCGAATGAACGGCACCACTTCGTTAAATACGTATTGGTTAAACTGGTTGTGCCGGATGGCTTTGTGTTCGGGCACCATCTGGTTGTTCATCCAGCTTTCCTTATTCATACTGTCTATGCTAAACACTCTCATCTTGCCACTATTAATAAAAGGGGCAAGTGCATCCAGCATTTGAAATCGTTCGTACTCCAGGTAATCGGCCGCAGCCGTTGGTATCAGCAATAAAGCAAATCCGTAATGTCCGTACGAAGCAATGGGCATTTCCTTATTAAGCGCCGGGCTCCACCACGATGTTAGTTGCCTGTTCATGTATATTATTTTGGTTTATAAAACGGTTGCCCTGTTAATGAGGCGTACCCTTACATCGGGCTTCTCGTTTAAGGGTACAATGAAGATAACATTATCTGAAACGGTTTCGCCTACACCAAGGTAAAAGCCAATATGTACTTTTTGGTTTTCCGGTACATTTTTGCCTGCGGCATCCCGTAAATTTACATGCGCCGTTACATACATTGGCTTGGCTTTAATACTACCCGATTTGGTGGTGAGCCTTGCTCCTGTGGCATTTAAGCAATCTAATTTTGCCAGCGTATATTTCACTTTCGTTGCCGCCAAGGTTCTGGCTAAAATTTTTGCTGACTACTTCTTTGGCACCAGCATTGCGTATGGCATACCCATATTCAATACCATCGTTAATAAATGGTTTTTCTTCGGTGGCAATGTTGGCTGGCTGGGCATAGGCAAATGCGGTAGTTGCCAGCACAGTTAACACAGTCAGCAATTTTTTCATTCAGTAAAATTTTAGGGTTGAAACTACTTTCTTTAAAATTAGCAGGGATGCGCACGTTAAAAATATCGTCTTTTACATAGGTGGTTGCTTACCTGTTCCCTCAGCCGATCTGTCAACTGGATTTCATTGTTATAGTTTGGAACAAGTTTAAGCAATGCTCGTTTTCTTAACTTCCTTCCACAAATCCCTGAAACATTGTGCGGCATAACTGCTGTGCGCATACACATCCACCGGCGAAAGTTGCTGACCCATCTTTTCAACATCGCTCAAATACGGAATGTAGTTTTTTAAAAATGATTTATTTCGGTGGAAATGATTGAGCGTTTCGTGGTGCAGATTTTTGCGGTGGTCGACCATACTGAAAAACGCTTTCAGCTTATCGGTATCTAAACCATTGTCGGTAAAATGCGCCATTACCGAATCGTAGCTTCGTATACTTAACGTGGTTGGAATATTTGGCATCAACACAGTATCGGCAGCAGCAAAAATATTATCGTGCAGTACCGATAAGCCGGGCGGGCAATCCAGTATAACAATATCGTAATTGTTTTTTACGCCGGATAATGCGCTCTTTATTCTTCGCTTACCTTGCTTTAGTTCGGTTAAAATAACATCGCCATTGCGTGCCGAAAGATCGGAGGGGATGATGTCAAGATTTTCGTAGCCCGATGGCTGTATCACTTCTGCCAATTCTGTTTCGTTGTTCAACAGCTTTTTTGCCTGGTTTTTTGCACCGGCTTCCACCTGGAAATAGAAACCCGCAGCTCCCTGCGGATCCAGGTCCCACAACAAAGTGCGGTAGCCTTCCTGCGAGGAGATATAGGCTAAATTAACGGCGGCGGCTGTTTTTCCAACCCCGCCTTTCATGTTGTAGATGGCTAATACTGTCATGAAATAAATATACAAAAGTTTTGTTCAGACCTCCGGTGATAAACGCAAATAGGTGCTACAAACAACACTATGTAACTATAGAGCGCCGGTAAACTGTTTTAAAAATCGCAGGTCGTTTTGGGAGTACAACCGCAGATCGTTTACACGATATTTTAACTGGCAAATGCGTTCCACCCCCATGCCGAAGGCAAAGCCGGTGTATTTATTCGGATCGATGTTGAAGTTCTCTAACATTTTTGGATGCACCATTCCGCAGCCCAATATTTCAACCCAGCCGGTATGTTTACATAAGCTACAACCACTGCCTCCGCAAACCGTGCAGCTAATGTCCATTTCCGCGCTTGGCTCGGTAAAAGGGAAGTAGCTTGGGCGGAAACGTATCTTCACCTCTTTACCAAACATTTCCTGCACAAAAAAATACAGTGTTTGTTTCAGGTCGGCAAAGCTTACCTGTTCATCCACATACAATCCTTCTACCTGGTGAAAAAAGCAATGCGCACGTGCGCTAATGGTTTCGTTGCGGTACACACGGCCCGGGCATACAATACGTATAGGCGGCTTTTGCTTTTCCATAACCCTTGCCTGTACGCTGCTGGTGTGGGTCCGCAATAAATAATCAGGCTTTTGATGGAGGTAAAAAGTATCCTGCATATCGCGGGCCGGATGATTTTCTGGAAGATTGAGTGCTGTAAAATTGTGCCAGTCATCTTCTATCTCCGGTCCTTCGGCAACTGCAAAACCAAGCCTTTTAAAAATAGAAACGATTTGGTTGCGAACGATACTCAATGGATGGCGGGTGCCCACTGCAATGTTATCGCCCGGTAACGACCAATCGACATTATTGCTAACCGTTTTTTGCTGGCTGGTTTGGGCTACACTTTTCAAACTTTCGTAACGGGCTTCGGCATACTGTTTAAAATCGTTGAGGATGAGCCCGAATTCTTTCCTGTTTTCTGCGGCTACATTTTTCATCTCGCCCATCATCATTTTCACAATACCCTTTGTTCCTAAAAACTTAATGCGATAAGCTTCTACCTCGTCGGCAGATGTTGCCTGCGCCTGGTTCATCTCTTGTTTATAAGCTTCAATTTTTTGCAACACATCTTCCATGCGGCGAAGATAATAACAGTTTGTAGTTATGGATTACGAAATATAAACAGTGGCGAATGGGCAACGCAGCACAGGTTTTTTCAAATGATTTTGAACCAGAAATAAGGGTTTCATCTAAAGCAACTATTACCCGTTAATTTTTACTATTCCGCGACTTTTTCCATTTTGGGAATGCCTTATATGGTGCCGCTCCAATCGGGTAAACAACTGCCCAAATTGATAAGGTTTGCAATTATTGAGCGTAGGTGTCCGTTTCAAACAGTACAAATCAGTTTTGTGAAAACTGAAGTTTGAAGTCCAATATCCTATTTAAAATCAGTCCAATCCAATTGAATGAAAAGCCTGTCAATCTTGGCATGCGCTGCATTATTACTATGCAGCGCATGCAAAAAGGTTCGAATTCTGCCATCAGCAAATGCCAAATCAATTACCGGCTATGCTAACCTTCCTAAGGCAGAAGAACTTGGTAACCCTTTAAAAGGAACCAATGTAAGCTGGAAGATAAATCCGCTTAGTCCAGGCAACGGGGCGCTAATTGTTTATGCTCCCGGTAACAAAGGTGGTTACTGCGCACTTATGTTAGATAACGGTGTTGTAAATGGCGCCACTCCCTTAAACACTTTTAAATTTATAACCGCAAATCTTCAAACAAATACAAGTAAAATAATTGAGATAAAAAGCAAGGCCACCGGGCAGGTAGTTACACACTCGGTTGGCAGACTGACAGGCTATTGTTTTGGCATAAACAAAAAATATTACCTGGCAACAGAAGCCGGATATGAAGATGGCGGACACGTAATAGAATACGACCCCAACACCGAAACAGCATGGGACCTGGGCAAGCCTTTTAAAAATGGTGGCAAATACCTCAACATCTACTCCCTAAACATTGGAACAGACGGGGCATTGTATGGCGGCTCGTTTGGCGGCAATGGCGATGTGTTTACATTCCGCTACGATTACAATAATTTTTATGTTGACAATACCAGTATTGATGCAGATGGGAAGTATGTATCGTATGTATCGGGAGATGCCAAATATACCTATGCATCCGTTGGACAAAACACCTGGAAGCTGTATGCAATAGACAGGACCAATGGTGAAAAAACCCTGCTCATTCAAAGCGCTAATCCTTACGAAAGAATTGAAGTAGCCACCCACGACGACGCTGCCTATGCAAAACTGGTAGCTACACATTATAAATTAAATGGTACCAAAGCAATTTCCCTGGGTGCTTATAACAGGCCATCAACGCAACGCTTATATTTTACTCCGTACGAGCTGGAAGACACCAACGTGCCCGAAGTGATATGGAATGGCTGCTCAAAAAAACTCACCTATAAATTTAAAGGCGGAACAGAAAATACAATTACTATCCCCGGGGTTACCGATGACATTTACCCTACCGGTACCATGATAGCTAATAATAACACCATTTACTTTAGTTCGGCTAAAGTATCGGAGTTGGCTTCGTATAACAGAACAGATGGCTTTAAATCTTTGGGCAACTCTGCATTAACAGCACATTCTATGGCTATTTGTCCATCAACAAAAAACCTGATTTTCGGCGGATATCCACGTGGCTTTATTATGGAATACAAACCAAACGCATTGTGGACGGTTGATAAAACCACCACCAATTACGATGAGCCAGACCTAAACTCTTCCCAGTCGAACCCGCAACGTATACTGCAATTTCAGGATGCGGACGCAGCAGGCGTTTTCGGTTCCATGTTTGTTGCCGGAATCCATTATACAAAAAACGGTTACCTGGTTGCAGGCGGTAACAATGATCGCATCACTACTTCATCCAATCGTGAGCTAAGTATCGGCTCCTATAAAAACGGCATTAAAAGAAACCTGTATTTGCCAGAGTTTGAAAACTATGAATTTACCGGTATGTGCTTATCGGAAGATTCAACAATCGCTTACATAGCAGCCTCCCACAAGTATGGTGGTAAAGGAAAGATATACACGTACAGCCCGGTAGCAAACGCCATCGTTACCAGTTTCGATTTCCCGGCTGGCTCATCTGCCGGTCAACTGGCACTTTATAAAAACGAATTTGTAGCGGGTATTGCTGGTGATTTTGCTTACATGATTAATATGAAATCGGGCAACCTGGTTTGGAAACAAACCGTGGCCAACTGCTTTTCATTATTGGTGTCTGACGATAAAACTTTATGGATCAGCTATCCATCCGGCACGTTTACTTCCAGGATAGGCAAATGCACTTTCACCCTTACCAATGGCGTTCCAACAAATGGTATGTTAGTGCCGGTGGCAGAAATAAAAGATAATCATCTCGATGAAAATACAAAGCCGCAGGGTATGGTAATGGTACCTACAAGCGCGGGTTGTTTCGATATGTATATTTCAGGACTAAAGTCGTTATACCGCGTGAACAACTGTGCAAATCTCTGATTTTTGAATGTGGCTATTATCCTGTTTGTTCGTTCATGGATCCACGCATTTTTCACAAACGATAACAACTTACTTTTGAAAGAAAACATACTGCGTGATAGTAAACCACCAAAGTAAGTTGCCCAATGTAGGTACCACTATTTTTACAGTAATGAGCCAGTTAGCAACGGAATACAATGCGGTTAATCTTGGCCAGGGTTTCCCGGATTTTAGGATGAGCAGCGAGCTGACATCACTGGTTAATAAAGCAATGCAAAACGGGATGAACCAATATGTTCATATGAACGGCTTGCCCCTGCTTCGCGAAAGGATTGCTGAAAAGGTGAGCAAAATATATGGCACTTCCATCAACCCCGATACAGATATTACCATTACACCGGGAGGCACCTATGCCATCTATACAGCGCTCACTACTGTTTTACATCCAGGCGATGAGGTCATCGTTTTTGAACCAGCCTATGATAGCTACATTCCCAACATCGAAATAAATGGCGCTACGGCAATTCGCATTGCATTGCAATATCCCGGCTATTCAATACCCTGGGCGGAGGTACGGGAGAAGGTAACCAGCCGTACAAAAATGATCATGATCAATTCGCCGCACAACCCTACAGGTAGTGTGTTGCGCAATGATGATATTGAACAATTGAGAAGCATTGTAAAGGATACCAATATTTTAATATTGAGCGATGAAGTGTACGAGCACCTGATATTTGACGGTATCCCACATCTGAGTATGCTTCGGTACCCCGATTTGCTGCAACGAAGCTTTGTATGTTTTTCGTTTGGTAAAACGTATCACTGCACCGGCTGGAAACTGGGCTATTGCATTTCACCGCCCGATTTTATGAAAGAGTTCAGGAAGGTGCACCAGTTCAATTGCTTTTCGTGCAACTCGCCCAGCCAGGCAGGTATAGCGGATTATTTGCAAAACGAACAGGCTTATTTAACGCTCGGCAGTTTTATGCAAGCCAGGCGCGACCATTTTCAAATGTTAATGAAGGAGACGCCATTTAAGGCTATCCCCAGTTTCGGTAGCTATTTTCAATGTTACAGTTACAACGGGGTTTCCAACGAAGCGGATAAAGACCTGGCCATACGGCTAACAAAGGATTATGGTATTGCCACCATTCCCGTTTCGGCTTTTTATAAACACGAAGTAGATAATAAAGTGCTTCGCTTTTGCTTTGCTAAAAAAGAAGAAACATTAAATAAAGCGGTAGAAAAACTAACAACGTTTAAAGGATAAGAAGATAGTTATTAGGACGGATCAGGATTTGAAAAAAAAATCCAGTAACGCGAGTTACTGGCTTTGGGTTTTTAGAAATGTAACATAGGGGTTCTTTTCACAGGGAATAATTCATCGGGATATATTCAGGGCATACGGCACTGTAATAACTTTCACAACCGCCTTGTTATACCAGGTTGCAAACTTTATTTTGAACCAACCCGAGTAATAGTTTGGATGACCCGGGAATATGGATTTTAATTAGTTTTCAAAAGGAACGGGGGAACGGTTTAGAGTAGGAAAGGGGTAAAACGACAAAGCAAATTTATTGAACTGAACACAGCCCTTCAATTAAAGAGCAATTAAACCTGCTTAAATTATTTAAATGCGCTTTCTCAAAAAAGTTTGAAATGTGGTTGCGGTTTGATTAAACAGGTTTGGTTTATTTTTGAATCCATAAAAACTTAAATGGATAAACACGAATTAGCCATTGCAACCATGTGCTGGGCAAGAGATGAAAATGAAGAAGAATTACTTCGGCGCTCGTTACATCAATTATCTCTTTTACAAATACCCGTATATATAACCGATGGAGGCTCCAACTTAGCTTTCGTAAATTATATAAAGAGCTTAGATCACTTTACTGTTTTGGCGCCTGAACAACCAGGGCTTTGGGCGCAGGTACAAGCCAGCATAAACGCAGCAAAGCAGGCAACACCAAAGTTTATTTTATATACCGAGCCCGATAAACTGGATTTCTTTAAACAACTTTCCGGGTGGTTATACCAGATAGACAAAACGAAAGATACCGGGATA
>JANPIA010000011.1:0-15941 GCA_031424735.1 Segetibacter sp. | reverse complement strand
GTTCCATTTTGAACCAAAAGAGTAGCAACGTAGCCACGTCCTTTATCCAGGGTTGCTTCCACAATAGTTCCGGTTGCTTCGCGATCGGGGTTGGCTTTCAGGTCGAGCAATTCAGCTTCTAGCAAAATTTTCTCCAATAACAGGTCAACATTCTCACCCTTCTTAGCGCTCAGTTCCTGGCTTTGGTATTTACCTCCCCATTCTTCCACCAGCAGGTTCATGCCTGATAGCTGCTCATATATTTTTTGCGGATTGGCGCCTTCTTTATCAATTTTATTTACCGCAAAAATCATTGGAACGTTGGCAGCCTGAGAGTGGCTGATCGCTTCCTTTGTTTGTGGCATCACTGCATCGTCTGCAGCGACTACAATTACTGATATGTCGGTTACTTTAGCACCCCGTGCACGCATGGCGGTAAACGCTTCGTGCCCGGGCGTATCTAAGAAAGTTATTTTTTTACCCGCCGCATTGGTTACTTCATAAGCGCCTATGTGCTGGGTGATTCCGCCGGCCTCACCGGCAACAACGTTTGCACTTCTAATGTAATCCAGCAATGATGTTTTACCGTGGTCAACGTGACCCATGATGGTAACGATGGGCGCACGTGGTTTAAGATTTTCGGTGTCATCCTCGTCCTCATCGTCATCTAACTCAGCCTGGGCTTCCATATCAATAAACTCAACATCGTATCCAAACTCACCTGCTACAAGTTCTATTACCTCCGCATCTAAACGTTGGTTGATAGAAACCATGATACCAAGACTCATACACTTACCAATTACTTCGGCAAAACTTACATCCATCATGTTGGCGAGTTCGCTAACACTAATAAATTCAGTTACCAGTAATTTGTTGTCTTCTGCTCCTTCATTGCCTACCTGGTCGGCAATACCATCCCGTTTTGCTTTTCTATATTTCGCTTTCAGGCTCTTGCCACGCCCACCGCCACCGGCAAGTTTGGCCTGTGTTTCCCGTATTTTTTCCTGAATTTCTTTTTGGTCTATTTCCTTGTCGTCTCTGCGCTTATTATCGGAAGAGCGCGGACCGAAGCGATTGCCGCCCGCCGGAACTCCGGTGCCAGCCGGACGAGGACCACCCGGACCAGCCGGACGATTGAACCCACCACCCATTGGGGGGCGGTTGCCATTGCCACTTCTGCCATCGTTTTGGCGTGGCGTAATACCGGGGCGGAAACCACCACTTTGCCCTGGATGACTGGGTGTTCCCTGTGGATTATCCCGTTTGGGATCAACAGGTATGCGTTTACGTTTGCGTTTTTCTAAGTTGGGTTTTGGGCGGGTATCGTTGTTAACCGGAAGTTCAATTTTTCCGAGGATTTTTGGTCCCTCTAGCTTGTCGGCCTTAATGTTTGTAATTACAGGGGCGGCAGGTTCTGCAGATGCAGGTGGTTCGGCCTCCACAACAACAGGTACTGTTGGTACAGGAGAGACGTCCTCCTTCTTTTTAGCCTTCTCAGGTTTATCATCTGTGGTGGCCACAGGTTTTGGTTCTTCTTTTTTCTTTGATGATTTTTTCGGACGGGTAGAAGAATCTATCGCAGACAGGTCGATCTTGTCAATTATTTTAGGGCCTTCTAATTCCGGCGCTTCAATTTTATGGGTATCGGTTCCTTCTTCCTTTGGGGGAGTAACCGGCTCTTCCACTGGGATGGATGGCGAAGTTGCCGGGATTGGATCTTCAACCGGAGGCGGAACAGGTTTCTCCTCTGCAACTACCGGCTCAGGCACTGCCACTTCTTTTACTTCAGGCACTACCTCTGCAACGGGTGCAGGCTTCTTCTCTTCCTTTTTAACAAAAGTAATCTCCTCTTCATCCCTTCTTTTCCTTCCTTCCTGCTGCACACCTTTGGGTATTTCCACCAGGTCTGCTTTATTCTTGGCTTGCTTATCGCCCTGGAACTCGCGTTGGAGAGAAGTGTACATATCCTCGCTGAGTTTTGCGGTAGGCTTCAGGTCGTCTTTTGGAAAACCTTTGCCAACCAGGAAATCCACAATGGTATCCTGGCCTACATTAAACTCTTTAGCGGCGGCTAATAATCGCGGTAATTTAAGTTCTGACATTCAATTTTTTTATTGGTTCCTGAACCACTTGCTGGTGGCGCAAAAGTAATCCTAAGTTCTGTTGGTCAGCCTTGTTAAAAGCTATTTGATTGAACTCTTCTAAATCAACTATACATTGTTACCGTAAAACGCGACGGGTCGCGTTACTTACTTGTACAATTTGTTCTTAATTCAGCTTTCTACCGGAAGTAACCCTTTGTACGATATTCAGGTAAAAGCTGAAGTGTGCGACCCCGAGTTCCGTCTCTTCTTTCCTCTTCTTGGCAGGCAGCAACGATACCGATGTATTTTTCACCGCCGGTCAACTACTTCCTATTCTTTTTCAAATTCATCGCTCAACACTTTTCTAACTTCATCAATGGTTTCTTTTTCAAGGTCGGTACGTCGTTCGAGTTCTTCGGCAGTAAGGTCTAACACACTGCGGGCTGTATCGCAACCTATACGCTTCAATTCATCTATCACCCATGCTTCTATCTCATCGCTGAATTCTTCCAGGTCAATATCGAACTCTTCCACCTCTCCTTCGTTATCGCGGAATACATCTATTTCAAACCCTGTTAATTCGCATGCAAGTTTAATATTTACACCACGCCTGCCAATTGCTAACGACACCTGATCGGGCTTTAAATAAACGCTTGCATGTTTGGTTTCCTGGTCTATATCCATGCTGGTGATCTTAGCTGGCGTTAACGAACGTTGGATAAGAAGGTTAATATTATTGGTCCAGTTTATAACGTCGATGTTTTCATTCTTCAGTTCCCTCACTATGCCATGGATACGGCTCCCTTTCATACCCACACAAGCGCCCACGGGATCTATCCTGTCATCAAAGCTTTCTACTGCAACCTTGGCTCTTTCACCAGGATCCCTTACTATTTTCCGCACAACTATTAAGCCATCGAAAATTTCGGGCACTTCAATCTCTAATAATTTAGACAGGAACTTGGGACTGGTGCGGCTGAGTATAATGACGGGGTTATTGTTCTTGAGGTCTACCCTTTCTACCACGGCACGAATGCTTTCACCCTTTTTGAAAAAATCACTTGGTATCTGTTCCGATTTGGGGAGTATCAATTCGCTTCCTTCCTCATCCAATAATAAAACCTCTTTTTTCCAAACCTGGTAAACTTCGGCATTGATAATCTCTCCAACACGGTCTCCATATTTTTTTACCAGAACATTCTTTTTCAGATCGCTGATACGGCTTGCGAGCGTTTGCTTTTCGGCTAATATAGCGCGGCGGCCAAAGTCGAAAATATTCACTTCTTCGTATAATTCTTCACCCACTTCAAAGTCCGGTTCAATTTTCACTGCATCGCTGTAAGCCACTTCCGATAGGGGGTCCATCACTTCGCCATCCTCTACAATGGTACGGCGCCTGATAATTTCAAGGTCACCTTTTTCAGCATTTACGATCACGTCAAAATTTTCGTCGCTGGTAAATTTTTTGCGTAGCAGGGTTTTAAATACATCCTCTACCACTTTCATCATGGTGGGACGATCGATGTTCTCCGCATCTTTAAATTCCTGGAACGCTTCAATAAGATTTATACTTGCCATGGCACTTTGTTTAAAAATCCAACACTATTTGTACACCGCGCTTGCGGCTGGGGTGTAGTATTGGAGGGTCTAAAATTGGATTTGAACGATTGTTGATTTTATATTTTCAAATGGGATTACGAAGTGGTTAGTCTCAGCCTTTTTGCCCTTGCCCGTAGTTTGCTCTAATAATATATCTGACTCAGTTACTTCTGCCAACTTCCCTATCTTTTGGGTATCATCCTTAAATATCACTTCTACTAAACGCCCTTTATTTTTTAAATACTGCCGGTGCATTAGCAATGGCTCTCCAAGACCTGGTGAAGAAACCTCCAGAGAAAAATTTCCATCGGGGAAAAGCGGGCCTTCCTCCAGTTGTTTATAGAGCTTTCGGTTATAGCGTACGCACTTTTCAATAGTCATTCCACCTTCGCCATCGCTATCTATAAAAACTTTTATATTATTGGTAGTTTTTATTTTTACAGACACTAAAAAGTCGCCTATATCTGAAAGCAATAGTTCTGAAACCATTGTTTCCAATTCCTGTATAAGTGTTTCGTTACCCATGATAATAAGAGAAGGGAACGGTAACCGTTCCCTTCTGCTGTTTTATTTCCGTTGGCAAATGTAGGGGAAAGAATATATATCCTCCAAAAGTTCTGCCCCGGTCATTTTGGGCATTTGCGTTAACTAATTGCAAAAAACAAAAATCTACGTAAAAATTAGCATGGGTAAACTTGGTGCAGTATTACCTTTAACACCTTATGCTTCGATATTTTTTCCTGATACTGTTGTGTTATTTTGGGGTTCGTTTCCTTTTTGGTTTTGTTATACCCGTTGTTACAACTGCTTTACAAATGCGTAAAAAGATGAAGGAAATGCACCGTGCCACCGGGGACGAAACTTCTTTCGCTCCTAATACTGCATCCAATACAAAGCCCACCACCACTAAGAGTGACTATATAGATTTTGAGGAGATCAAGTAAAACTTAAAGGTCAAGTTCGAGGACAGTTTTGGGTGGAAGTAGTAACAACGTGTGCAATCCCGCCTGCTCAGCGCCTTTTATATTACCGGGCGTATCATCGATAAACAAGGTTTCTTCCGCAACCAGGTTTTCCAACTCCAATATTTTAAGGAATGCTTCCATATAAGGTTTTCGTAAGCCGAGGTCGTGTGAATAATAAGCCTTCAAAAAATAATCGTCAAAAGACTTTTTACCAGTTTGCTGTTGAAAAATTTGCTGAAATGCTTTGTAATGAATTAGGTTGGTGTTGGAAAAGAGGTAGATATTAAACTTTTTAGCAACTTCCTCCAGCCATTGCAGCGTGTTAGCGGAAAAGTCGCCAAGCATTGCATTCCATGCAGTATCTATTTGTTCTGCCGAAAGTTCCATCCCTGCTTTTTCGCACAGTTTTTTATAAAACTCTGCTGGCAATATTTTGCCTGTTTCCAAATCTTCAAACATGGTGGAAGCTTTGTGTTGCGTATATAGTTCGGGAAAGTTTATTACGCCAAGATCGATGAAAGCTTTTTCCGTTTTGTTGTAATCGATACCGAGGAAGATGCCTCCCATATCGAAGATGATGTTTTTGATATTTTGCATGGAGACAAAAATAATAAAGTGCCGAAAGCGAAAATTTTTATATTTGCACCCGCTTCAGCGAAGCAGGGCCTATAGCTCAGCTGGTTAGAGCACCTGACTCATAATCAGGTGGTCCTAGGTTCAAATCCTAGTGGGCCCACTAACTGGGAATGAAGGAGTTGCATTGATTTGCAGCTCCTTTGTTTTTAGGTACCCGCAGTGAAACTTGCAGTGAAACTTGAAATGAAGCTTCAATATTACTTAACACTTATCCCAATGAAAGTTGACTGAGTAATTCTTTTGCTTCATTTCCTTGCATTTGTAACATGCTGAAGATGCAAGAAACAGGGATATAAGTACCGTCTACCTATGCTAATGAATCGCTAGCATTTGAATAAAATCAAGGGGTTTATGAATCTATTTCCACGTTCTAATCTGGTACCAGGCTGGCACTTGCCAAAGTTTACACGTATTAATTCTAACTTTAAAATTACTATGTTAACCGTTTTAAATCCTAATATGGCATTATCCCAAAAATATCAAAAGCTTGTCAAAAAAAGTATCGGCTTTGTGGTCCTATCAATAACACTTACTGCATGTGCACTGGCACAGAGAGTACTACCAACAGTTAACCCTGGTGCATCATCTGCGTGGAATAACAAACAAGCCGCCATTGTTCTAACTTATGACGATGGATTAAATGTTGACCTCACAAATGTTATTCCTGCTTTGGATAAAGTGGGATTAAAAGGAACTTTCTACATTGCAGATTTTGGTAATCTTCGATCACAAATACCAGGTTGGAAAGCTGCCGCTGCAAAGGGACACGAATTAGCCAATCATACTGTGTATCATCCATGTGCTGGCGGGCCGGAAAGATCATTCGTAACTCCCGCCCACGATTTAAGGTTTTATAGTGTTAGCAGAATAGTGGATGAGATAAGGTCAATGAATACAATCCTGCAGGCTATTGACGGCAAAACAAAAAGAACGTTTGCTTTTCCTTGCAGCGATACAAAGATCAGGGACACGCCTTACATAGATTTTGCAAAAAATGAATTTATCGCAGCAAGGGCTGTCCGTTCTGAAATGCCAACAATAGATAACGTTCAACTTTTTAATTTACCAGCCTATATGATAAACGGGCAGTCAGGAGACCAATTAATAGAGCTTGTAAAACAGGCTGTTGCTAAAAAAGCGCTGCTTATATTTCTCTTTCATGGTGTTGGAGGTGAGCATAGCTTGAACGTATCGCTAGAAGCCCATACAACATTGCTGCGGTATTTGAAAGAGCATCAAAAAGAATTGTGGGTAGCGCCAATGGTTGATGTAGCAGAGTATCTAACTGACTATCAAAGTAGAAAAATTAAGTAATTCTTCGTTCTTCCAAGAGGCTAGAAGATTAAAGTGCGTTACTTGCAACGACGCATTTAGTCTTTCCCTTCAATGACTGCCAGCGAAATAAAGCAGAACGGGGCGATTCAGGCAAAGCTTAAAGAATTACAAATCGGACCATAAATAAAACGAAATAACATGATAAAGAAATTGTTTAACATTGGTTGCATTGCGCTGATTATTTCATCTTGCCCGCAGCCAGGGAACTTATAGACACACAACTCCGGAAAGTGATTGAAAGATTATTACAAAAAATATTTTCCCGTTGGTGTTGCAGTTAACATGCGCTCGTTATCTGGTGAAGACTCAGCTTTGCTAACAAGAGAGTTTAACAGTATCACTCCCGAGAACGATTTGAAGATAAGGCCTGTTCATCCGGCAGAAAATCAATATAACTGGAGAAATGGCGATGCCATGGTTGCATTTGCACAAAGAAATAATTTAAGAGTAAGGGGACATAATTTGGTATGGCACTATGAATCGCAGACACCAAAATGGATATTCCAGGATAAAGATGGTAAGCAGGCATCCAAAGAACTGGTAATGCAGCGATTGAAAGACCACATCTTTACAATGGTTAATCGTTATAAAGGAAAGATCTATGCATGGGATGTTGCAAATGAAGTAATATCCGATAAACATGATGAGTATTTGCGGCCATCGGACTGGTATAAGATCTGCGGTGAAGACTACATTATTAAAGCTTACCAGTGGGCACACGAGGCTGACCCAAATGCTTTGTTGTTTTACAATGATTAAAATGAGATAGATGCCGTTAAACGGGAGAAAATTTATAAGCTTGTTAAGAGCCTAAAGGATAGAGATGTTCCCATTCATGGGTTGGGTATGCAGGCGCATTGGGCAATAAACGAACCAGTCCGCTAACAACTTGATAGTACTCTAAAGAGATTTTCGGAGCTTGGGGTACAAATACATATAACCGAGTTCGATATATCTGTATATCCTAAAGAACATACTGCACGTGAAAGAAGACCCGAAGATGACAACACCGCTTTTACTGCCGAAAAAGATCAGGCACAAATAGAAAAATACAGAATGTGCTTTGAGCTTTTTAAAAAATCCAGAAAGCATATAACGAGTTTACTTTCTCGAATATGGCTGACAAATACAGTTGGTTAGATAATTTTCCCGTGCGGAACCGTAAGGACTATCCCCTGTTATTTGATCAAAATCTCAAACCTAAAAAAGCCTATTGGGAAGTGGTGAAGGTGGTCCACTAAGAACAATCACCGAGAGCAAACAGCCAATTGCCGATTTGCTATATTTTTTTTTACCGTTTCTCTGCAATCGGTTGCACAAATGAATATATTAGCCCGGTAATCGGCTTACAATATTTAGAACAAGCGATGTTGTGGCATTATACTGACTTCATAAGCTGGCTTCAACCCACACTTTTTACCAGAAATTCAACTTGTAAGTGCAGAGGAAGAAATTTTCGATAACGATCCGGGATGCAAATTATCATGAGGAACAAGAAATTTTTAATACCCTTTTTGTTTTTGCTTGCCTTAAAGACAAGTGCACAACCGATTATTACAGAAAAGAAAGCATCAGGAGCTTTTCCGATTACTAATGCCAGCGGAACAGTTAGTATTCTGTATGATAGCGCGGATGATTCTTTGATGCAAATTTCCGCACACCTGCTGGCGACAGATGTTGAAATGGTAAGCGGCAAAAAGCCCGTACTTTCTTCTTCATTAAATGGGGCAAAGAATGTGATCATTATCGGAAGCATCGGAAAGTCAGCTCTTATTCAACAATTGATAAGGGAAAAGAGGTTAAATGTCACCAGGCTGCAGAATAAGTGGGAAGCCTACCAGGTACAGGTTGTAAAAGCTCTTTTTAAAGGTGTAGACCAGGCATTGGTGATAGCAGGCAGTGACAGAAGAGGTGCCGCTTATGGCACCCTGGAATTATCTAAACAAATGGGTGTTTCGCCGTGGTACTGGTGGGCCGATGTACCCGTAAAAAAGAAAAAGGAAATTTACGTTACCGCAAATGCTTTTTTAACCAATGGGAAAGTAATACCCTATATAGGCAAAACCGCTTCAGGCATTACTACTTTTCCGGTTACTGCTTCAACGATATTAACGACGAATAGTGCGCATGTGATGTATGGGTTTTCTTCAACTGATACCGGTAAAGCAAAAATAAATCTGTACTTCTCACCTACTCTCAACTTTCATAACAAGGAAGAAGGCCTTCAATTTGCCGTTTCAATTGACGATGAGGCGCCCCGAACCATAGGCCTTAACAAAGAAGACAAGAATAGCATTTTCGGCATTTGGAACCAGTGGGTAGCAAACAACATCATCATCAAAACTTCAGAGCACCAAATTAAAAAGCCGGGGAAGCATACCATTAAATATTGGATGATATCTCCGGGTGTTGTTCTGCAAAAATTAGTTTTTGATTTCGGAGGACTTAAACCGGGTTATCTCGGTCCTCCTGAAACAAAAGCGCCATAAATCATCCATCATCTTCAAACAATAATCAGCAAACAAATAACGAATACAAATGCAAAATAAATTAGTCCTTTCCGCGCTGTTCTTTATCGCAATTTTTACAATGGTTTTCTGCAGCAAAAAAGTAGCGGTCCAAAATTCTCAACCGTTGTCTGCACAAGGGCAAAAGAAGGGATTAAAAGATTTTTACAAAAACTATTTTACAGTCGGTGTTGCCGTTTCACCACGGGAGTTAAAGACCGATGCGGCCGGGCTCGTAGTTGGACACTTTAACAGCATTACCCCTGAAAATGCAATGAAGATGGGGCCCATCCATCCGAAAGAAAACGAATATTTCTGGCAGGATGCGGACACACTTGCTGCATTTGCAAAACGTCATAAACTGAAAATGAGAGGCCATACCTTGGTTTGGCATGCTCAGACTCCCACTTGGCTGTTTAAACACGAAAACGGTGACACTGTTTCAAAAGAAGTATTGCTTAAGCGCATGAAGGACCATATCACTACGGTAGTTAACCGATATAAAGGCACTATTTATGCGTGGGATGTAGTTAATGAGGCAATTGATGATAACAATTCTCTTTATCTCCGCAACACTGCATGGTATCGCATCTGTGGTGAAGAATTCATTGCGAAAGCGTTTGAGTATGCCCATGCTGCAGACCCGAAAGCCATTCTTTTCTACAATGATTACAATACTGAAAACCCCGGTAAACGTGACCGTATCTTCCGCCTTGTTAAAAGTCTGAAAGATGCCGGTGCACCTATTCATGGAGTAGGCCTGCAGGGTCACTGGTCCGTTAATAATCCAACCCGCGAAGAGCTTGAAAAATCTATTAAAATGTTTTCCTCTCTTGGCCTCCAGGTGCAGGTTACAGAATTAGATGTGTCTGTGTACAGCGGAAGGCAGGGTGGCCAGCTTATCCAGGGACAGCAACGCGATACTACAGCAACATTCACGGCCGAAATGGAACAACAGCAAATGGAAAAATACAAAATGATGTTTGAGGTATTCCGCCAGTATAAAAAGGAGTTAACAGGTATTACCTTTTGGAATATTTCAGATAGGTATAGCTGGCTTGACGGCCGGGGAAGAAAGAATTTTCCTCTACTATTCGACCGCAATCTTCAGCCAAAAAAAGCTTATTGGGAAGTAGTAAAATTTTAAACATAATCGTCCGGCACTGTTAACCTTACAAACTGATTTACCGTATTTGAACACACGTTAGAAATGATGGTTAACGATACGGCCTGCCGGGCTGATAACATAATAGTAAACTGGCAAGGCATTACTTCATATAAACAGCGAATAGTAATTATGAAACAACTATTAACCGTAGTAATAATGCTCTTTTTTTCGGCGTGGTTTAAACAGACGTCCGGTCAGGTTCGCCTACCAAGACTTATTCGCGACAGCATGGTATTGCAAAGAGACACTAAATTGAAATTGTGGGGTCGGGCATCGGCAGGAGAAAACGTATCGGTAACTTTTAATAAGAAAAATTACAAAACAAAAACAGCCAGCGACGGAAGCTGGCATATTACCCTACCCGCCATCAAGGCCGGCGGACCGTACACAATGAATATCGATGCAACCAATCACATCACACTTAAAGATATTTTGGTTGGGGATGTGTGGGTTTGCAGCGGACAGTCAAATATGGTACACCAGATGTCGTTGCATAGTGTGTTGTATAAGTCTGACATAGAAAAAGCCTTTTATCCGGAGATACGTCATTTCTGGGTGCCCAACATCACTAACCTGCAAGGACCACAAAATGACCTTCCCGCTGGTAATTGGAAGTCGGCCAATCCAACTGATGTACAGGATTTTTCGGCAATAGCCTATTTCTTTGCACGACAGCTTTACGAAAAATATCATGTACCAATAGGGTTAATCAACGCGAGTTGGGGTGGAACGCCTATAGAGGCCTGGATGAGCGAGGAAGGCTTTAAAGAATTTCCCGATAACCTTAGCACTGTAACAAAAAACAAAGACACAGCATATATCAATGGGTTAAGCCGCAGGCCTCCTCCTGCAGGCACTGCCTGGTCGCTTCCGCAAGACAAGGGTTTATCTGAAAAATGGTTTGATCCTACTTATATCCCGAAAGCGTGGCGCACTATCGCTATCCCGGGTTATTGGGAGGACCAGGGCATCCGCGATCTGGATGGCGTAGTCTGGTACCGCAGAATCATCGATATTCCCGCTTCAATGGTTAGTGCACAGGCGAAAGTCTTTCTGGGCCGCATTGTTGACGCAGACGCCTTATACATAAACGGTAAGCAAGTGGGCAACACCGGCTACATGTACCCACAACGTCGCTATCCGCTTCCGGCTGGAACACTAAAACCAGGCAAGAACCTTTTCGTTATTAGGGTTACCAATAACGCCGGTAAAGGCGGTTTTGTACCAAATAAACCTTACCAGTTAATTGCCGATAAAGACACTATTGACCTGACTGGCTATTGGGAATACAAGGTAGGTCAGGTAAACATTCCCAATCGTGGTATTGGTGGTGGAGGCGGTGGGATTGCTGCGCAAAACCAACCCACAGCATTATACAACGCTATGTTGGCACCGGTGGTGAATTATGCCATTAAAGGTTTTCTGTGGTACCAGGGCGAATCGAATACAGGGCGGTCGCAGGAATATGCGCGGCTGCAACCTGCTATGATTGCCGACTGGAGGCAGAAGTGGAATAACCCTGCTGCACCATTTTTGTTTGTACAGCTTCCAGGCTTTATGGAGATGAATTACTTACCAACAGAAAGCCAGTGGGCCGCCTTTAGAGAAGCACAGGCGAAATCTTTATCTGTTCCAAATACGGCCATGGCTGTTGCCATAGACCTCGGCGAATGGAATGATATTCATCCGGACCGCAAGAAAGATGTGGGTGAACGACTGGCATTGGCTGCTGAAAGGATTGCTTATAACGACAAAGAGGTCGTCCATTCAGGACCACTGTTTCAGTCGGCAGCGATTGACGGAAAAAAAATCACCCTTTCATTTACCAATACGGGTGGCGGGCTAACTACTAATGATGGAGAAGAACCATCTGAATTTGCCATAGCCGGAGAGGATAAAAAGTTTGTGTGGGCGAAGGCAAAAATTGAAGGTGACAAAGTAGTGTTGTGGAGCGAAGAGGTTGTCAACCCAATGTATGTGCGTTATGCGTGGGCAGATAATCCGGTTAATCCAAATTTATACAATAAAGAAGGCTTGCCGGCCTCTCCTTTCAGAACGGATAAATAAAGAGTATATGAAAATCGGCAGACTAAAGAATTGAATCTGTCACTTGGTAATACGGTCTCTGAAACAAACACTTGTTGATCCCTGAGCCTGGTTTCCGCTCCTGGTTTATTCGGTGTTTTATTATTGCAACTATTCCTTAAAAAAATCAAGGGTCGAGTTTAAACATTTGTCGCATAAGTTTCCACATATATGCGCGTGCTCTTTTCGCTCAGTAAGTAGCTTACGGGATATTTATAACAGTTCTAACCGCCTAACGACTCATTGCAAACTATGACACGTAGAAACCGTCTCCTCATTTGTTCTATTTATCTTTTTTCTCTTTGCTTTATAGGGGCAGCAAATAAAATCGCTGATGTGCCCCGCCGACTGGAGATTTTGTTCCTTGGACATAAAAGCAAACACCATGATTCGCAACAACTTGCTGATATTTTAAGTAAGGAGTATTTTAAAGATGGGATTAATATCACCTACACAACCGATCCTAATGACATGAATGAAACATACCTCAGCCATTTCGATGGCTTATTAGTGTATGCAAATCATGACCAGATTACGAAAGACCAGGAAAAAGCCTTGTTGAATTTTGTAAAGTCCGGGAAGGGATTTATACCACTTCACTCCGCTTCATTCTGCTTTCGTAATTCAGCAGAAGTAGTCGAAATGATAGGCGGACAATTTTCAAATCACAAAACAGATTCGTTTCCTGCGGTTGTTGTTAAACCCAACCATCCCGTAATGAAAGACATCAATGCTTTTGTTACATGGGATGAAACATATGTCCACACTAAACTCAGTAAAAATATTGAAGTATTATCCGAACGGGTTGAGGGCGACCATCATGAACCATATACATGGGTTAGACCTTATGGAGATGGTCGTGTGTTTTACACTGCTTATGGCCATAATGAAAAAACATTTAATAATGCCGGCTTTTTAAAGCTTGTAAAAAACGGAATACTTTGGGCTGTTGGAGATAAGGCCAGGGCCACCCTTACTGCTTTCAAAATAGCAGAACCTACTTATAGTCCCGCAGTAATTCCGAATTATGAAAATCGAAACCCGGCGCCTCAATTCCAGGCACCGTTAACACCTCAGGAGTCAATGTCATTGATGCAGGTGCCTCCGGGGTTCGAACTCCAATTATTTGCCTCGGAACCCGATATTGTAAACCCTGTTTTTATGAATTGGGATGAGCGTGGAAGATTGTGGGTAATTGAAACAGTAGATTATCCAAACGAGGTGAAAGATGGGGATATAGGTGATGACCGCATAAAAATTCTCGAAGACACTAACGGAGACGGCAAGGCTGATAAGTTTACCATTTTTGCTGATAAACTAAATATTCCAACAAGCTTTATTTTCTCCAATGGTGGAATTATTGTCAGCAACGCTCCTTCCTTCCTATTTCTGAAAGATACTAATGGGGACGACAAAGCCGATATAAGGCAACCCCTTATAACAGGTTGGGGCAAAACCGATACCCATGCCCAGGCATCCAATCTTCGTTATGGGGTTGACAACAAAATTTGGGGCGTTGTTGGTTATTCTGGTTTCAACGGAAGGGTGGGTGACAGTGCTATGAAATTTAGTTCGGGCGTTTACCGCTTTACTCCCGATGGCAAGAAACTGGAATACCTTTCAACTACCAGTAACAATACATGGGGTCTCGGTTTTTCTGAAGACTTTGACGTATTCATTTCCACTGCAAATAATACACATACCGCTTTCTATGGCATGGACAGAAAGTACATGGCTATGGGCAAGATTGATGAATCAGGTGTTGAAAAAATAGATGCTCATTATGAAATGCATGTGGCAACAAAAAACCTTCGCCAGGTAGATGTGTTTGGCGGATTTACTGCCGCGGCAGGTCATAGTTTATATACTGCAAGAAATTTTCCGAAAGAATATTGGAACAGGGTGGCGTTTGTTAATGAGCCTACAGGTCGTGTTATTCATCGCACAATGCTTAAGCAAAACGGAGCGGGATTTATAGAAGATGGAGATGGCTGGAACATGCTTACAAGTGCCGATGATTGGGCCGGTCCGGTGCAGGCGGAAGTTGGACCAGACGGAGCTTTATGGGTGGTGGACTGGTACGACTTCATTATTCAGCATAATCCAACCCCATCACCAACACGTGGAGGATACCAGGCAGAAAACGGGAAAGGAAATGCTTATATAAATCCTTTAAGAGACCACGAACGTGGACGTATCTATAAGATCGCTTACAAAAACAATGATCAGCGCAATACCCTTTCCCTAAATAAGAACGACTCTAAGGGACTTATAAACGCGCTATCAAATAACAACATGTTCTGGCGCTTGCATGCACAGCGATTACTTGTTGAAAATGGAGATAAGAGTGTACTGCCCACCTTATATAAACTTGTTCGAAATGAAAAAGCTGATGAAGCAGGGATTAATGCTCCTGCAATTCATGCACTCTGGACAATGCATGGCTTAAAGGCATTGGATGGAACTAATAAAGAAGCGCTTGATGTTGCAGTAAAAGCCTTATTACATCCTGTTGCCGGTGTACGTCGTGCGGCCATCCAGGTTTTACCGGGAACAACAGCAATATTGCAGGCAATACAAAAGTCAAAAGTTTTAGACGATGCCGACGGACGGGTAAAACTGGCAGCTATTCTCGCCCTGGCAGATATGAAACCGGCAGCCGACGTTGGCGAAGCTTTGGTAGACGTGGCCCTAAAGCCGGAGAACGAAAAAGATAATTGGTTAAAGTATGCGCTGACGGCGGCTGTTACTAAACATCAAACACACTTTGCTGCTGCGTACGCTAAAAGAGGAGCCAGTTCTGCTGCAAGCAACATAAGTTCCGCAACTTTTGCACAACGCCTTGCCGCAATGAACCGGATTACATCTATTCCCCTTCAAACGCGCCGACCGCAGGGAGCTGCCGCTTTAGAAGCACCGGACGTGATGAATAAGGAAATAAATATTTCAGGTGAACTTCAAAAAAACCGCGACATGCCGTATGAAGGTTTAATAGTTGCACATGGAGATATTGTAAACGGATATGGGCTATTTCTGAAAGAAAATAAGTTGTATTTCCGGGTAAACCAGGGTGGTAAAATGTATTCTCTAAACAGCGAAGCTTTGCCAGCTACAGGTAAAGTAACCTTTAATGCAAACCTGCTAAAAGAGGGCGCAATGGCGCTTTTAATAAATAATAAGCAAGTAGCAAACACACTTGCAACAGGCTTATTTAAGCAAGGGTTGGAAACAGGGATCAGGGTTGGATTGGATGATAAGCAGGGTAAAGATAAAGTTGGCGAATACGCCGATACTTTTAGATTACGTGGCCAACTTTCCAAAGCCAGGTTGGAAGTATTTACACCAGGATCTCCGGCCAGCATTGCTGCTACCGTGAAGCCAATCGTTGCCAAAACCATTATTGTTGGAGTGGTAAAAGATGTAATGAAATTTGATAAAACTCTAATTACTGCAAAAGCCGGTACAGTCGTTAAAATACTCTTCAGAAATACTGACCACATGCAGCATAATTTTGTTCTGATAAAACCCAAAACATCAGAGAAGGTTGGCGGTGCCGCTGATAAGTTAGCTGCCGACCCTAACG
>JANPIA010000010.1:0-5927 GCA_031424735.1 Segetibacter sp. | reverse complement strand
ACATCCGCAACACGAAGAATGTGTAATGAGCACTGTTTGTAAATACTATAAGGAAACACATCCGGCGTGAACCAAGAAACTTAAAGATTAACGAAGAAGATTATATAGAACTTAAAACTCCACGCAACATATGCCCCGCATAATAAAATCAGGACTTATCCAAATGTCGCTTCCAAAAACGGAAGGTGAAGGAACGATTGAAGAGATCGTTGAAGCAATGTATCAAAAGCATATACCGTTGATTGAAGAAGCCGGGCAAAAAGGTGTGCAGATACTTTGTTTACAGGAGATTTTCAATACACCTTACTTCTGCCCCGGGCAGGACAAAAAATGGTATGCTTCTGCAGAGGCGGTGCCTGGTCCGACTACGGAGCGCCTTGCTGAATATGCGAAGAAGTATAGCATGGTAATTATTGTACCTGTTTATGAAAAAGAACAGGCAGGTTTTCTTTATAACACTGCCGCAGTTATAGATGCTGATGGAACTTACCTCGGCAAGTATCGCAAAAATCATATACCGCATACATCAGGTTTTTGGGAGAAGTTTTTCTTTAAGCCCGGCAACTTGGGTTACCCTGTTTTCCAAACAAAGTATGCGAAAGTTGGCGTGTACATTTGTTATGACAGGCATTTTCCAGATGGCGCAAGATGTCTTGGATTGAATGGTGCTGAGATCGTTTATAATCCTTCTGCAACTGTTGCAGGTTTAAGTCAATACTTATGGAAGCTGGAACAACCTGCACATGCAGTAGCCAATGGCTATTTTATGGGTTGTATCAATCGCGTTGGTGAAGAGAAGCCCTGGAACCTGGGGAAGTTTTATGGCACTTCCTACTTCGTTGACCCTCGTGGACAGATTTTAGCTGAAGCATCAGTAGATAAAGATGAATTGTTGGTAGCTGATTTCGATTTGGATATGATAGATGAAGTGAGAAACACATGGCAGTTTTTTAGAGACCGGCGTCCTGAGACCTATGGAAAGTTAGTTGAGTTGTAAGCCTATTTCTTATCTTAAACTTTTATTATGCAGCCAAAATTGAAAGAGGTAAGACTCTCGAAAAGTTCCTTAGTTGGTACAATTAAATTTGAGGATGGCCTTGGAGGGATAGCATCTGTTACTAAAGATGGAATTCCATTTGTTGTTTTAGAGTTTGTGGATGAAACTAATATATTTGAACCATTAACAGCTACCAGAATTTACTTAGCCTTTGACATGAAATGGCAAGGGGCATCACCTAAAGAATTATTGAATTACATTGGAAAGATCGTGCCTGGAAAATTTGTAACAAAGAAGGTACTTCCATATATTAATTATAAACCTTCTAGTTATACGACTTTTATGATGCCACACGAGAACGAACTGAACGTTTTTGCTCACTTAGGATATACTGTAATGAGTGATGATGGAGAAGTACTTATCGAGGCAAAAAGACAGCCATTCGTTGAATAATTATCTGTTAGAACAGCTGCATTAATCTGGGTATAACTCAGATATTTCTATGACCTCTGCGAAAAATTCTTGTTTTCTCTTTGGTAAAAACCTAAAATCTAAAACATGATCACCAACAATAGACTAACACCTGCCCAATATGCCACCAACTTCGCCGATATTTATCCCCCATTCGAAACACACGATGCGGCTTTGGTGGAAGCGAACAGATGTTTGTTTTGCTATGATGCGCCATGCATAAAATCGTGCCCCACCAGCATCAATATTCCAAAGTTCATCAAGCAAATAAGCACGGAAAATATCAAAGGTTCAGCAAAGACTATCCTGTCCTCAAACATTTTTGGTGCAGGCTGTGGTAAAGTATGCCCGGTAGAGAAATTATGTGAAGGAGCCTGCGTTTATAACCTGATGGACGAACCACCTATACCCATCGCCAAGCTGCAACGTTACTCTACAGAAAAAGCGATTGAGGACAAGTTGAAGTTGTTTGAACGTAAGCCATCAACGGGTAAAAAGGTTGCTATTGTTGGTGCAGGTCCGGCTGGGCTTTCATGTGCGCATACATTAAGCAAAGAAGGTGTTGATGTAACCATTTATGAAAAGGAAAGCAAAGGCGGTGGATTGATGACTTATGGGATAGCAGCATATAAAGTAACGCCGCAGTTTTGCGAAGATGAGGTGAATTACATCTTATCAATTGGCGGCATCGAAGTTAAATATAATCATGAGTTGGGTCACCACATCAACTTGCAGGATCTACAGAAAAACTATGATTCGGTTTACATTGGAATGGGCGTTGGACTAACCCGTACGCTAGACATTAAAGGTGAAGAACTGGAAGGCGTTGTTGATGCCATTGACTTCATATATACACTTCGAGATAAAGGTTATTCAACAGTAGCCGTTGGTGACAAAGTTGCCGTGATTGGCTTAGGCATGACAGCGATTGATGCCGCTACACAAGCGAAACGGTTAGGGGCTACAGAGGTAAACATTGTCTATCGCCGTACACAAGCTGAGATGCCATGCACACAACATGAACTCGACATTGCCATGTTGGATGGCTGTAAAATAAAATGGCTATCAGCGCCCAAAAAAATTCATGGACACAAAGGAAAAGTAATAGGTCTTGAATGTTATGTAATGCAACTGGGTGAACCCGATGCATATGGTCGGCGTTCACCTGTTGAAACTAAAGAAACATTTACATTGGATGTTGATATGGTGATTAAGGCAACTGGTCAAACGCCATTTACCAAACTTGTAAAAGAAAATGAACTTGAGCATAGTGCCGGCAAAATAATAATCACTGATGGCTGCCGCACAAGTGTACCGGGTGTATTCGCCGGTGGTGATGCAGTGAATGGTGGAAGAGAAGTAGTGGACGCCGTGCAGGCAGGTAAGGATGGAGCGAAAGGGATATTGGAATTTTTGGGTATTTGGAACCTGGCGGTTGAGCCTTTAGTTATTGCTCCCTAATCATTTGACTAAGGATGTTTCAGAAAAATTGGTTGTTATGTACCTGAGGGTAGCACCAGATAAATTGTTACCTGGTGCGCAAAAAAAATCAAAATAAATACCGACACACCAACACGCAGAGAAAGCTATTGCCTTAGCGGCTTGTAACAAAATTTTCCTCCATTTCCAAAACCGGCTCTTTACTATTCTTAAAAGCTTCCCGTGGTTTTAAACCCAGTAGTTGGAACATTGCGTTGTCATCATCAAAGCTGGGGTTAGGTGTGGTAAGCAACTTATCGCCTGCAAAAATTGAATTGGCACCAGCCATAAAACAAAGCGCCTGCTCGGCAACACTCATTTGGTTACGTCCGGCACTCAGCCTAACCATAGCCCGAGGCATAATTATGCGGGCTGTTGCAATCATCCGAACCATATCCCAAATATCCACTTTTGTATTATGCTCCAGCGGGGTACCAGCAATGGGTACCAGTGCATTAATGGGAACGCTTTCCGGGTGCTGTGGCAAAGAAGATAGTGTATGTAACATACTAATGCGGTCTTCGTGTCTCTCGCCCAGCCCTATAATGCCACCACTGCAAACACTTATACCTGCTTTGCGAACGTTACCCAACGTTTTCAAACGATCGTTGTAGGTACGGGTAGTTATAATGTCCGTATAATGATCTTCGGAAGTATCGAGGTTATGGTTGTAAGCATGCAAGCCCGCATCGTGTAGTTTTGCAGCCTGTTGTTCCGTAAGCATGCCCATGGTACAGCAAACCTCCATCCCCAATTCGTTCACTCCTTTTACCATATCAAGCACACGATCAAAGTCCCGGTTGTCTCTTACTTCGCGCCAGGCAGCACCCATGCAAAAACGGGTGGAGCCTGCATTCTTCGCTTTTTCAGCGTAGGCTAATACTTCCTCCTTCTTCATCAATGACTGCACATTTAGCCCCGTATCATACCTGGCTGCCTGCGGACAATAAGCACAGTCTTCGGGGCAACCACCGGTTTTTATGCTTAATAAAGTGCACACCTGTACTTCGCCGGTATTATTGTAACGCCTGTGCACAGTAGCTGCGGCATACATAAGCTCTAATAAAGGTGTTTGATAGATGTCAGTGATTTCCGCTATGGTCCAGTCGTTTTTAAGATCGTTCATATCAATAAGTTTATGCTGGCATTTTAAAAAACGAATATAGTTCAAATAGATGCTTGGCTGCCTTTTGAGTAAGTGGGGATTTTGTATTTTGAATAATACATTGTTACAATAAAAGGCACCAACTCCCAATATTTGATCCTCATTACAAAAACATCCATTATAAAGAAAAGTATGTAAAGAGCCAGCAATACCCTATCGAAGCGGCGTGTAAAAAAGCCGATAAGGAAGGTAAGCTCGATGATAACAGAGGCTACATACATCGCATAACCATACCATGAATTTTTAATAAGCCAATAATAAAAATTGGAGAACCATGCATGCGGCGAGGTAACGAGATATTCCTTGTGCTGCATATAAATAATGGCACTCATTTCGTCGGGGTTGAATGCGCCGTGTTGACAAAGCTTCCATAGGCCGGCAGAAACAAGAAACCAGCAAAAGAAATAACGCATAAAGTGCAAGACGAAGTAGAATGTTTTTAAGGATGAACAGGTAAATAAAAACGGCAACAATAACCAGGCAATATGACCTTCAATGGAGTTGGTGGGGTATAGAGTAAAGCACTGCACATATACAAAATTGAAAAAGACCCACCACCAGGCAAAGCCAAATGACCACTGTGGTTTAAATAGAAATAAAAGAAGATAGCCAAGGGGAAGCAGGGCAAATATTGCATCGAACAAAATGCAGGCAGTTGGATTGTTTAGCAGCCATTGATGAATACCGGTGTACATAAACATCCAGGTGATAACATCCATGCGGGTATAAAAAAAATACGGCTGCATTTGTGTTAACAACATATCATTCCACCACCTGTCTGCCAGCAGGATGATGAATAATACGACGAGCCAAATGGTTATTTGACGACGGTGCCGGTAGCTGAATTCCATGCAGGTAAAATAAGTTGGTCGGTGTCTGTAATAGGCGAAAGAATCGTTTTTTGCGAACTAAATGGTTGTTGCTTAATAAGGACGGATTGCACCGGGGCTTCCACTATTTCATCCAGGTATTTTGCATACCAGTCCATAAATTGCTTCGGTGAAATAATTGTATTGGTAAAGTGATGATTACTTGATTGCAGCGAATGCAGGCCGAGCTTTGAAAACATCCTGTTTCGGATGTCGATCATTTGATTATTGTTGCTGTCGGCCGCCAGGTAATAACGAATTGGCAGGTATATTTTATCCCATTGTTGAATACTGAAATCCTCGCCCCTGAGGTTTCGCCCATTCACCTCCACCTTTATCACTGCATATACCGGCTTTACTTTAAAAACCTCGGAGTACATACCATAATTATACAAGGGTGTAGCCACTGCGCCATGGTTGAAATTAATAACAGCCTGCCCGACAATGAAAAGGATCATCACCATGAACATCCATTTGCTATGTTTATAAACCCTGGTGAGGAACATAATGGTTACAAAAAAATTACAAATACCAATTACCTCAATTGAAAGCACTTGCCTGTAATAAAACAGGTATTACTGAAAAACGGGCTTTGTTGTAAGACAACCCAAAGTCAGGTTCTGTTTAATTCTATTTGCCTTTCGCCCGTTTGTGTTAAATAAAAGGAAAGCGTAAAAATGCAACATTCTAACATAAACCTTGTGAACCTGTGTTTCTATTTCCCTATGTGCTGAACCTGATTTATAAATACCGCAGGTTAGTTTCGGGTGTAATTGCCAGCAGTGTTTCATACATTAGTTTGATAGTATTTTCAATGTCGCTTTTGTGCAGCATTTCAACAGTAGTATGCATATAACGTAGTGGAATGGATATAAGTACCGAGGGGCAACCATCGTTGGCATAGGCAAAGCTGTCGGTGTCGGTTCCCGTGCTTCTGCTAACAGCC
>JANPIA010000009.1:0-14706 GCA_031424735.1 Segetibacter sp. | reverse complement strand
GCCTTGCACGGCAATGGCATCGCCGCCATTTGTTTTTATTTCGTCAATAATTTGTGTAGCGCTGTCTGCAGAGCCAAAATAATTCAGCACCACTTTAGCGCCTTCTGCAGCAAGTTTCAGCGATACCGCTTTCCCTATATCCCTTCCGCCTCCGGTTACAATGGCTACTTTGTTTATGAGTTTCATGTTGTATGATTTATAAATTGATCAATTTCTTTTTTGAAAAAACAAGCAACGACACATAGCCTAACGGAACCAGCACTGCCGCTAAAACAAAGAAGCTTACATAACTGGTTTGTGTTAGCACCGGCACTGCCAACGTTGTAATGAGAGTACCTAATACTGCCGATGTACCGCCCATGCCGGCAACGGTTCCAACATTCATTCCATTGAAATAATCGCTGGGCAATGTTTGCAGGTTGTTGATGAGAAACTGGAAACCAAACAACGTACTGCTGATAAGTGCGATGGCAATAGATGGTTCGTCCTTTAATCCCTTCAACATAAAAACAACGGCTATGAGCGATGCCAGCATAATGATACAACCGATGAGGATGGCAAGCCTTCGTGCAGCCGCAGCATTCTTGCCTTTACGAATCAGCCAACTCGAATAAAAGCCACCGAGTAAACCACCCAGCGCGGCAAACAAAAAGGGCACCCATGCAAATGCACCTACTTGTTTTATATCAAATTGAAATTGTTCTTTTAAAAAGGTTGGCAGCCAGGTTACAAACAACCACCAGACCGGATCGATAAAAAAGCGGGAAAGAATGATGCTCCAGGTGCGTTTGAATTGCAACAATTCTTTCCATTTATATGCTTTGATGGCTGCTGATGATTGAACAGTTGCGGACTGGTCGGAAAGGATATGCGCCTGCTCTTCGCCGGTGATCCACGGGTGCTTATCGGGTGTTGCTTTGTTAATCCACAACCACGGTATGATCCATAAAATCCCCAGAACTGCAATGCCAGCAAACGTAGCCTGCCAGCCGAATGCAAGGTATAAGCCGGCAATGAAAGGTGCAGCCACCACACCGCCCAACGATGCGCCTGCACCAAAGATCCCCTGGGCAATAGCACGTTCTTTTGCGGGGAACCATTCCGCATTGCTTTTGGTAGCGCCTGGCCAGTTACCTGCTTCGAACAAGCCTAATAAAAAACGAAAGATGGTAAACGAGGCAATGGCTTTAGCAACCGCATGCAATGCAATGGAAATACTCCAGCCAACAATAGAAACCACAAAGCCTAAACGCGTACCAATGGCATCCATCATTTTACCGGTGAGGCTTTGACCGATTGCATAAGCGATCATAAAAAAGGTGGTGATGTAAGCAAGCGCCTGTTTGCTGTCGGCATCGGCAATGCCAAAATCTTTATAGATATAAGGCCACATAATGTTGATAGCGCTGCGATCAATATAATTGATGATAGTGGCAATGCCAATCAACGAAATGATATACCAGCGAAGACCTTTTACTTTCATACAATTATTTAAAAACAGAAACCGTCCATGTTATCATTCACCACAATACGCTTTACCTTATTACTTGTTTTAAAAACGCCATGATGGCTTTATTAACTTTTGCATTTTCTTCCGCCGGAAATTTACCATGGAGCCCGCCCGGAACCGTAACCATTTCCGTTTTAACACCGGCCGCCAAAAACTTTTTATACAATTCAACACTTTGCTGGTAAGGCACTGTTGGGTCTGCATCGCCATGTACAATAAAAGTGGGCGGGCTGTTGGGACTTACATAAGTCATGGGTGAAACTGCGGCAATAAACTTTTTGCTGCTTGCTCGTGCGCCCAACCAGTTGGTAGCGCTTTTGCTGGTGATATTTTCGCCATAGCCCCAGTCCCATACATCGGCAATTCCATACTTATCAATGATGGCTGCAACCTTTATGCTATCGGTGCCCGGGCAGTTGGTATCAAAGCGATGTTCGTTGCCCAGCAGCCCCATCATCAATGCAAGATGTCCGCCGGCTGAGCCGCCCATTACCACAATTTTATTCACATCAATGTTTAGCTGTTTGGCATGTTTGATAATGTAAATGAGGGCACACCTTGTATCTTCTATTGCCGCCGGTGCCGTAGCCTGTGGTGTTAAACGATACTCCACATTCGCCACTGCATAGCCTGCTTTAAAAAACGTACTGAAGCCGGATTGTGATTCCTTCGTTCCATGGTTCCATCCACCACCATGAATATTGATGACGATGGGTGTTGGCTTGTTTTCTTTAGTTGCGGTGTACAGGTCCATTCGCCCGTCCCATCCGTCCACCTTTACATAAACCACGTCAAGCTGCGCCGTGTAGTTAGCGGGGTAAACTACCGGCTTAATGGTGGTATCTGTTTGCGAATAAATATTCGTGCAAACCACCATTAGAAAAATGTTAAGCAAATATTTTTTCATGTTTTTAGTTTTATGTTTCCAGCATCAAATTTCAATTGGGCGGCCGTTGCGTCGCACTCTTGTACTCTTACCTATATGGTATCAATTGAACCATGAAGGCACTAAGAACTAAAAGAAACACAAAGAGACAAGCCTCCTATTTGCCGGGCAAAAAATCTTCCCGCATCGGGCTGAAAACATCTATCAGCATACCCGGCTCCACACATACTACACCATGCAAGGTATGCGGCGGCACATAGTACCCATCGCCTGTACGGATCAATTTTGTTTCGCTGCCAATCGTCATATCAAATACACCACTATCCACATAAGTAACCTGCGAATGATGATGCTCATGCATTGCACCCACTGCGCCTTTTTCAAATCTTACTTTCACCAGCATCACCTTTTCATCGTATCCAAATAACTGGCGGGTAATACCCGGTGCGGGGTTCTCCCACAGCGTTTCATTGTCAAACTGAAACTCTTTGCTTTGTATTCGTTCCATACTTATTTTATTGAAATGAAGGATTGCTTGTTATTGTAGTTGATTGAAAAACCATAGATTTTTTTATTATAGGCAAACTGGAACTTCGTGCTTCCCGGTTCATCACTTATCATTTTCAGTTCATTTACTACCGGCATAAAACCAATAGTAAATTCGGCGATCGGATTGTTGGCGCCATGTGGCTCCGTAATGTTTATAAATGTATGATCGCCCGCTTTAGGCTGTGTAATGATGAAAGCCTTCTCGCTACGCAGGTTCATACCGGGGTCGTTTGCACCCAACATAGCAAACTGCACACGAGTTGATGTATCAGCAAGAATAGTAGTGGTATAAAATTTCCTGTTGTTCAGCAATGTAATGGTTCCATTCCCAGCCGGTTTTCCTTCTGCCATTAACCATACATGCTGGTAACCATGGCTACTACCCATTGCATTCAGTTGCGTGTTATTTGTTGTTAAAGGGAATGGTGTATTGGTAATGTGTCCCTGGTACCAAAACGGAAGCTCGTAACGATGTTGCTCTTTACTATTTATTTTAAAGACATCTATCAGCAGCGGGCTTTCCGCTTTTTCTGGTTTAAATAAAATGGCAGTGCGTACCATCTCCACATTTTTGTAAGCATGTGTTTCCTTTGCGCTCACTGCCTGGTAATTCTTATCTGCCGAAAAATATAACAACTCTGGTGCAAACTTCTGTCCTTCCTCCCAATTGCCGTCAAAATGATTTTGCTTATCAACCACCAGGGTATTATGCGCTATGGTCGACTTGGCCCACGTATCGTTTTCTTTGGTATAGCCGCCGCCTGTTTTTGTTTCAACATTTAAAAAGCGAACCGATCCATAATCGCTCAATACTTCAACATTGTTATCGTAAAATAATATGTTCAAACGGTCGAAGTGCCCGTGCCCCATACCCTGGCTTGCCGCCTTTAGCAATGCAACGGTTTGGTTACTGTTGTCGCCGCTTCGTAAAATACCAAGACCTCCTTCCTTTCCATCCGCACCATCGCTAATCCACATGGGCTTATATACAAATGGTTTTGTTTTGTTTTCGGCAATTGCCTTTGCTACCAGTAAGCCCGCATCGCTTACTATAACACGCTTTTGTTGCTGTGCAATATCCAGTAGGTCATCACCTGCGCTCATATCGCTGTAAGCAACATCCACAGCATAAACCAGCTCCTCACTTTCGTAGGTTTTATCCTTCAGTGCATCGTTCACCGGAAAAAAAACCTTGTTGGTATAAGTGCATTGAAGGTCGGTGCTCACTGCTTTCTTCAATAAACCATTGCGGTACTCATATATTTTCAACGCAGGCTGGTATTGCTGAATAGCCCGTGCAAAAACAATAAAAGGGTGAATAGCGTAACGCTGGTAGTAAGGCCCTTCGGTATAATATCCATCAGGCGAAAAGAGTTCGTTGAGTTGTTTTAAAAAACCAGTATTGCCATCATGGTTGCTGCCATGCAAAGCCATGTCCACCCAATCTTTTCTATTGCAAACATAGCCCATCATTCCAACAGCAGCTACACTCCAGGTGGCATGGTTGTGCACCAGATCAAACACCTTTTTATTTACAACGGTCAGTTCGTTCACATAGGCTGCAAACAGGTCGCTCTCGATATTTTTTCTTTCGGCTGCGGTAAGGTAATCGTACACACAATCGTAACCTTGTATCATGTAAACACCCCAAACATTATCGTTTAAATTTTGCCAGAATATTTTTCCGCCTGGATCGTTCTTACGCTTTGGGTGCCTGCCCCATGTGTTGTAAAGTGCGGCATACCGGAGCAACAATTCCTTTACATATTTTGCGTACCGCTCATCTTTTGTTAGCTGGTAAACTACCCCACAGGCAAGCGCATTCTGGTAATTCTTTTTATGCTGCTCGTGCGTTATGCCACCCCCGCCATCTGCCGGCGTTGGCACATTTACCGGCAACACGATCGCCTTATCGGCATTCTTCTTTAACTCGTTATATGATGATTGCAGCAAAGGATACTTGATGGTACCAGCACGAACCGCTTCCACATTTTTTTTTGTAAGCATAAGAGAAGGATGCTGCTGACCATAACCGACAGCAGTGCCAAAAGCCAGCAAACACAGAAGCTGCAAACCAGTTATAATGCTATTTGTTCTCATGGTTGTAATATTCCTAAAGCGTTGCCATCACTGCCCTTGGTTAACAAAGGCGATGCAGACTTCAATAAAAAATGATAGGTACCCGGGTTGATAAAACCTGGGGCAAGTTTATAAATATGCTTGCCCAACGCCTTACCATAAAAAGTTTGAACACGCCCCGACTTATAAAAATTAAGGTAATCTATCGTTAGCCTATCCCAACTGTTTTCTTCAAACCAAATGCTTCTTCCCCCTTGCCCACTTTTGTAAAATATACTATTGGTAATGGCAGCGTCTTGCGCACCTAATAATTTGATGACCGATCCCTGTTCCTGGTTATTCACTTCGTTAAAAACACAATGGTCAATCAATACCGACGGTCCAATAGTGCTCTCATCGTTTCCACCGCGGTACACTACAATGGCCGTTGCCAGCAGGTTGCTGAATACTGAATTTTTTACTTCCATCCTTTCCACGTTATAAATTCCTTTATCGTCCTTCTCTGCCGAAAAATCAATAGCAGTGCCGGAGATATTCCTGAACAGGCAATTGCTCACTGTAACCATATCCGCAAAAGTGTTTTTGGTTGCTTTTATGCCGCTCATTGAACCTTCGTTATAATTGTAGAACTCGCAGTTGCGCACCCGTAAATTGTAATGCCGGTTCATTGGTTTTTTTGATGTGGTTGCGATGCCCGCATTCACATCGCCAAAGCTTTTGTAAGCCCCATTGAACTTAATACCGGAAACGGTAAGATTGCCGCCGTTTTCAATGGTTAAAAAAGAAGGCAGATTTTTTTCGTTCACATTCACAAACTCCACTTTCTTCAAACTATCGGCAGCTTTTATCGTGATCGTTTTGTTAATGATAATTTCTTTGTCGAGCTCGTAAGGCACATCCGAAACATCGAGTACTATAACATCTCCATCCAACGCTTTGCTTATAATGGAAGGAAGCTCTTTGCTGCGCGAAGCCGTTACCAATATTATTTCGGCCGTTCTCGTTTTTGGCTTGGTTTTGCGGTACCATTTTGCACCGGTAGATACTGCATTCATCCTTGTTAATGCAGTTAAATCAGCTCCATGTTTATTAGCAGGAGCAGGTAGCTTTATACCGTTCCAAAGCAACTCGTTTGTATTAGCAGCAGTAAAGCCTTTGGGCGCACTAACAATATTGGCTTTGTAAGAATTACTGGCGAAATGAATGCCGCCATCTTTGTTGGCATCTTTAAATAATACATTGCTTTTTGTACTGATGAAATTATGGGTGAACGTTACATTCATGGGGGGCAATGTTCTTTCGGCATCTTTACCGGCGCCAAATAAAATGCTGTTGCAATCGATAAATGTATTGTGGTGGACGGTAGCATCCTTAACCTGGTAGTATCGGTTGATGAGTGAATTGGGAACACCATTTAAAATGCCAAAAGCTGAGCGAAATCGTTCTCCGGCACATTCGACCAAAACGTTGTTGAAAATTTTATGACCGGGATTGATAACCCGTATACCACCCGTGTACGGTTTATTGTTGCCAATGAAAAGATTTGCCTCCACTATGTTATTGCTTCCGTGTCTTAGCACCATTCCACCTTCGCATTCGTAAAAAGTGTTTCGGTAAACATGGTTGTTGCCCGATTTAATGGAAACGATCTCTACTTCACCATTTACTCTTTCAAAATAATTGTTCGCAATGGTTGTATAGGACGAGGTGAGCGAATAACGTGAGACTCCTACCCGTATCTCTTCGCCGCCGTTTGAACCCAACCGGGAGCGCCCGGCAAAATAATTGCTATCGATAGAATGATAATTTTGCTGGCTTCGCTCATCATCCAGGTTTACAATTAAGGTGGTACCACCATTCAGCTTATCGCCAATAGTACAATGATCCATGCGATTGTGCTGACCCCAGAAAACGATCCAGCTATCGGTATCAAAACGTTCCGGCTTGCTGTAATTATCAATCACACAATTGGTAATGCGGCAATGATTTGCCATCAGTGCATTGCTTTTCCTGAACTCAATTACAGGCTCACCGGTGGTGAAGCCATTGGTAAAGTGAAAACCATCCACTTCGAGAAAATCGCCGCCTAATTTTAAAAATGAATTGCCGGTGAAGATTACTTTGCCCTGCGTTTCTGCACGGATAATTATGGGCCTACCCACCGCGCCATTGCCTGTGAGTATAAGCTGCGCATCGTTATACGTTCCATTGTTAAGTACCAGTACATCGCCGGCACGTGCCGATTGCACCGCTTTCATCAGCGATACAACATCGTTATAAGCGAAGAGATTCGCTGACAAGCAAAATAAAAAAATAAATGGCAATAATCTTTTCATATGGAAGCCTTAACACCTGATGGAAAGTTATGGAATACACAACCTGTGCGTGAACCTGTGTAGTCGCCTGCCAGGGTAATTTACGATCAACTACGCAACACTTTATAGCAGCAATAAACTTTGTTACTGGTTAATTGATTTGGCAAAATCCATTACACCTTTTAAATGTTCCTGCATGGTTTTGGTTGCGCCTTTGCTATCCCGTTTTTTTATTTGAGCAAACAAAATCTTATGCTCTTTCAGCGCCTTATCTGTCACAGTTTCACACACATTGAATACGGAATAGTTTGCAATGATATCGGGAATGATGATGAGCAACAACGACTTTAAAACTTTATTCTTTCCCGCCTCTGCAATGGTAAGATGGAACATCAGATCTTCCTCCACCGCTTTAATTCTCTTCTCCGCTTTTTCAAGGTAATTGTTGAGGGAGGTTTCAAGGTTTTGGATATCGTTGGCGTTATGCCGCTCACAGGCAAACGCTACCGACGACAATTCCAGTATTTGCCGCGTTTCAACCAGCGATAAAAATGAATAGCCATCTATTTTCAAAACATCCGAAATAAGGCTTTCCAATGCGGAAATGCCAATGCCGGCTACAAAAGTTCCGCTTTGCGGCCTCGTTTTTAAAATGCCATAAAACTCCAGCTTACGAATAGCATCCCTTACATGAGTGCGCCCAACGCCAAATCTTTCGGATAATTTTCTTTCGGGAGGCAGCCTGTCACCTGGTTTTAATTGTCCTGACAAAAGCAATTCCTTTACCTGTTTGATGATCACATCAACGGGCTTTTCAATTACTATTTCCTTTAAAGTTTTTAAAACGTGCTCCATAATTTAATTGATCCCGAAAGTACCGTAAAAGTAATAGACTTAAAATTGGTTGACCAAATTATTTTTTATTTTCCAAACACGGTAAGCGCCGGAAAGGTTGATTCCATTAGCTTTAAATGATCTTAAAAATATCATCTCCTTCTTTTTGTAAAAAAAATAAAATTGGTCGACCAAATTATTATACTTTTAATTTTCAATTTTACGGTTGGTTTATTCTTCTTCCTAAACACTTGCTATTATGAAACGACTTCTGATTTTCCTGATCATGAACGCTTTTGCCATTGCTGCACTGGCGCAAACAAAACAAATAAAAGGTCGGGTATTCAACAGTGCAACCGGCGATCCTTTGCCGGGGGTATCCATCATTGCCGATAAAAAAAGCGGGGCAGCTACCACAACAGGCGATGGAACCTTTACCATTAAAGTAGGCAGCAATGCAACAACGCTTGTTTTCTCCTCTGTAGGTTATACAACACAAACTATTGCTATTGGCACAAGTGCAACAATTGATGTAAACCTGGTACCTGTTACCGCCGCCATGGACGATGTAGTAGTGATTGGCTATGGCACCCAAAAGAAATCGAGTGTAACTGGGGCTGTTTCAAAATACAGGAATGAGAAACTTGACCAGGCGCCGGTGTCCAGGCTCGACCAGGCTTTGCAGGGTAAGATAGCCGGGGTAACCGTACAAAATCTTTCATCGGAAGCAGGTGCTACGCCAAAGATCAGGGTTAGAGGTTTGAGCTCAGTAAATGCAGGTGCAGATCCGTTGGTTGTAGTGGATGGTCACCCAGTACCTGATGGACTTGCATTTGTAAATATGAGCGATGTGGAAAGTGTAGAAGTGTTGAAAGATGCGGCTTCCGCGGCTATCTACGGTTCACGGGGTGCAACAGGTGTTATTCTCATTACTACAAAAAGCGGTAAAACAGACAGACCAAAATATTCAGTAAAAGTTTCGTCAGGAACCAGGAAGGCGTACAAAACACAGGACATTATGAGTGTGAGTGAATACGTAACCCTGTTGTTTGATGAGGCTGCGTTACGGAACAATGATCCAAGTGTGGCAGCCGGTGTAAAGAACAGGGTATCGGCAGCAGAACGTGCACAATATGTTGTTGAAAATACCATATTCGGCGGCGTACCTACCGACTGGCAAAAGGAAGCTTTACGAAATGCGAATGTTAGCAACGTACAGGTTAGTATTTCAGGCGGAAAAAAGGACACCAAATATTTTATCTCCGGGGCTTACAACAAAGATGATGGCTTAATGTATCACAGCACTTATGATAAAGTGAGCCTGCGAGGTAAATTTGAAACCCAGCTTAGCGACCGTATAAAATTCAACCTCAATTTAAACCCTACTTATACAAGGAGAGAACGACCTTCCACCGGTTACATCGACTTTGTACGTTTTCCTACTTACCTGCCTGCAAGGCATACCGAAGCAAGCGCAGCTTTTGTAAATCAACTACCGCTTTGGGCTAACATACGACCCGGGGATTTTGCACAGGTTGGTCATTTTAACGGAAGGGTTTACAGCGGTCTCATGCCCGATGGCTCTACCTGGGTAAACACGGTTGCCGTTGACCCTTTCAGCTCCAGCAACAACAGCCCTAAAAGCGTGCTGGAAACACGTACCATAACAAACGATGAGTACAGGATGCTTAGCAGCGGCGACCTTACCATCAACCTTAGTAAGGGGTTGGATTTTAAAACAACCGGAAGCGCTTACGTAACCTATAGCGACGGGCTTGACTTTGCCCGAACAAACTCCAACAGGCAGGGCGATGTAAACCGCGGTACCTACAGCAACCGGCTTTACATTGATCTTCTAACGGAAAACACGTTGAACTTTACAAAACGATTTGGGGATCATTCCATCACTGCGCTAGCCGGTTTTACTGCGCAAAAAACAACCATCAAAAATGCCCAAACAGTTGCCACCAATTTTCCGAGCGATAACGTTCGTACATTGAATACGGCGCTGGTGATTGTGCAGCCTACCATTGATGTGAACGGCAATCAGCAGGGTACCTTCACCAATAAAAATGGTATCGGGCTTATCTCATATCTTGGCAGGGCTACTTACAGTTATAAAGACCGTTACCTGCTTGCAGCGAGTTTCAGGCGCGATGGGAGTTCTTACTTCGCTCCTGGTAAAAAATATGGCACCTTCCCATCTTTGTCTGCTGGCTGGGTTGTATCTAAAGAAAAATTCCTTTCGAAAGTGGATTGGTTAACCCAATTCAAGCTTCGTGCAAGCTATGGCGCAACAGGTAACAATAAGATTGTTGACTTCGCCTTCCTTGACCTGCTATATCCGGCGAGTTACGATTTTGGAAGCGGAACCGGCACAGTTGTTCCAGCCCAACTTCCGTCTAAAGAGATCCTGTCGAATTCAAACATTACCTGGGAGCGTACTTTCCAGTATAATTTCGGTACAGATATCAGCCTGTTTAATAATGCCCTTACCTTATCGGTTGATGCTTACCAATCCAAAACAGAAAAACTGTTGCTTCTTCAATCGGTGCTGGGTTTTACGGGTGCCAACAAGCGATGGAACAATATTGGCAACCTGAAAAACAATGGTGTTGAAATTGAACTTACCTCCAACAACTTCAGAAAAAAGAATTTCACCTGGACCACCAACGTAAACCTGTCGCACAATAAAAACAAGCTGACCGAATTTGGCGGTGAAGCTTTTCAGCTAAATACAGGGGAACGAAATGAAGTTTATTCTGCACAGGTTGGCTTTCAGGCCATCCGTTTCTGGGGCTATAAAACCGACGGGGTATGGCTATCGCAGGCAGATGCCGATGCCGCAAAAGCAATTGACAAGGGTACGGCAAATGCTGCAACTTACTTTACTGCAGGTGGTTTAAAACTGGTTGACCTGAATGGGGATGGCAAGATAGCTACGGATGACAGGACTGACCTAGGATCACCCTTTCCAGACTTTACCTGGGGCATCAACAACAGCTTTACTTTCAAAGGTTTCGACCTAAGCTTTCTTGTGCAGGGTGTTCAGGGTGCAGAGGTGTTGAACGGTGATGCCTTCTACAACGAATCGAGAAAGTATAACCGTAAGTACAACAACGGTAACCGTTGGGTAAGTGCGTTAAACCCCGGCGACGGCAAAACGCCTTATTTCACAAGCGGTTTCGATTGGATGCTGACCGATTACCCTATTGAAGATGGTTCTTATTTTGCGCTTCGCGAAGTGATTTTCGGTTATACACTTCCGCAAAAAATAGCAAAAGCTGTCCGTTTGGAATCGCTGCGTTTGTATACTTCAATGCAAAATGCTTACGTGCACTGGAACAAAAGCTACCGCGGCATTAACCCGGAAGCACGAAGCACCACATCGCAGTACGCTTCGCCGCTGATAGATGGTTACCAGCGGGGCGGGTTCCCTATGCCACGCACGGTTTTATTCGGGCTTGATATTAATTTTTAAAAATGATGGGATTGCGCAGGTACGCACACATCTTTTAAATCAAAGAACCACAAAAACCTATTACATGAAACCAATATTATTTATACTTTTTGCAGTGTGCATAATGAGCCTGGGGTGCAAAAAAATAATTGATCTTACGCCACAGTCAAACCTGATCACCGATACCTACTACTCCAATATCGACCAGGTAAAAATTGGCTTGGCGGGCTGTTATAGCGGTCTGATAGAACCTTTGAATACCGAATGGATGATGACAGAACTACGTTCCGATAACACAAAGCAGGGCGCAACCGGCAGTTCCACCGTAACCAACCGGGAACTGAATGAACTGGATATGTTCTATTTAAATTCAAGCCATCCGCGGGTGTACGATTACTGGTTGTCTACTTACAATAATATTAGAAACACTAATATCATTTTGCAAAAGTTGGGCGTGATATACGACCCCGCTGCAGGAACTACCAGCCTGGCAAACGTACCCATACCGGTTACCGATGCAGAAAGAAAACAACTTGCGGGTGAAGCACTATTCATCAGGGCCTATCACTATTACAATTTGGTGCGATTATTTGGCGGTGTTTTTTTAATACATACACCCATTACGCCAGACGATGCAAAAACAATGAACCGTACCACCGCTGATGAAATATATAAACTGATACAAGCAGATTTGAGGACGGCGGCAGATAATATGAACTCGCTAAAATATACCCAGGTTTCCGCGGCCGATCTTGGCAGGGCAACCGGTTGGAGCGCCAAAACTTTATTAGCCAAAGTGTATCTTTCTTTAAATAAAAAAGCCGAAGCCATCTTATTGCTGAACGATGTAAAAACAAACAGCGGTCATGCATTGGTGACCGTTGCAGGCACCGCGCCCAGCGCCTATGCAAATGTTTTTTCAACCGCCAACGAAGTAAACGCGGAGATCATTTTTACCATCCGGTATAAAGCAGGCGGTTTGGGATTGGGCTCGCCGTTCGCCAACCGCTTTGCACCGCTTAACAGTGGCACAGCGGTAGTTGCAGGCGACGGACAGGGTTTGAATTATCCGACAGCCCATCTGGATTCAAGCATAAAAACAACCGATGCGAGAAAGGCAGTTAACGTGGCAAGGTATATTAGCGGAAGCACTACCCGTGTTTACCCACGAAAGTTTATCCCGTTAACACCAATTACGGCCAACGACTCCGAAAGCGATTGGGTGGTGTTACGTTTTGCCGATGTGTTACTGATGCTTGCCGAAGCGCAGGGCAATTCGCAATCAAGCATAGATAATATTAACCTGGTACGGACAAGATCGGCCGCACCTGCCATTAGCTTTGCAGGCATCACCACTACCAAACAATTTGAAGACACACTGAATAATGAACGACGAATTGAATTTGCATTTGAAAACCAACGTTGGTACGACCTGCTTCGCTTCGGCACTACACTAACTACCCTTACTGCCGAAAGTGTTATGAAAGATCATTTTGTTAAGGAATTCCCGGTGCATTATAAAGATTATCCCGCACCGGCATTAACACTTGCTGAACTGCAGGCGAACATTACAAAAGACAAGTTGTTGTTGCCGATACCGCAACGAGAAATAGATACCAATACGCAGTTGAAGATCACGCAAAATCCCGGGTACTAAGCACATATTTCATTTAAAACAAAATGCCAACTGCAAGGGTTGGCATTTTGTTTTAAAACTATTTGTAAGGAAGTTTTTCTTACAGATCATAACAGCTCTGTAATAGGGCATACATCCATATCAGTGTACTCTTTGTTCTCCCCTGCCATACCCCAGATAAAACTATAGTTACTCGTTCCGCAGCCAGAGTGAATACTCCAGGCCGGCGAAGCGATGGCTTCAAAGTTTTTCAGGATCATGTGGCGTGTTTGCTGCGGCTGTCCCATAAAATGAACCACACCATGTTCGGGCAACACATCAAAATAAAAATAGATCTCGCTGCGCCTGTCGTGCACATGCGCCGGCATGGTGTTCCAAACACTGCCTTGTTTAAGTCTTGTAAGTCCCATTACCAACTGGCAGCTTTGTATCCCCTCGTTGTGAATGTATTTGTACACGGTTCGTTCGTTTGCGGTAGCGGCGGCGCCAATGTTTAAGGGTGAAGCGGCATCGCCCTTCATAAAAGTTACCGGGTAGGTATGATGCGCCGGCGAAGAGAGCAGAAAATAAACAGGTGGATCGTTAGGTGATACTGCGGAAAATGAAATATCCTTAGCACCCATACCTGCGTACAGGCAATCCAGCCTTGAAAGCTGGTATTCCTTACCATCAGCTTTTACTGTACCATCGCCTCCAACATTAATAATTCCTATTTCGCGTCTGTCGAGAAAGTTCCCTGACTTTAAATTATCGTACGTATCTAATGATAGCGTTTTACCTGCTGGAACAGCAACCCCGGTTATCAAACGGTCGTAGTGGGTGTAAACCAGGTTCAGTTCATCCTGCTTATAAATGCCATCGATCAAAAAGTTTTCGCGCAAGGTTTTTGAGTCGAAAACTTTGGCTTCGCCCGGTCCAACGGCTGTTAAAATTTTAAGTGAATTGCTCATAATGATAAAATTATTTCAGGGTAAAATTTAGACTTGTGCAGTGCTGAACGCAACAACTCGCCAAAGGTAAGTTTGACGAGTTGTTACTGATGATAAACTAAAACTTATTTTATGGTATTAAGCAGGCTACCAAAACTTTACATACAAAGCTGCGATGATAAGGAGTGTGATCACAATTAATACCAACGTTGAATTACTAAGCTTGTACATTGTTTTATCTGAAACAAACGCTTTCGGATTTATTTTAGGACCGGCATAACTCATTGCTATCATTACTACCATGGTAAAGAAAAACGACAATCCCATACAAATGTGGAAGGGAATTTCAAAACCACCTTTGCCATTCGGATAGGCAGTGTAAAGCAATGTATCGTTGCCCAACATCTGCGGAGCAAATTCATTGAAAAACACAGACAAAACAAAACCAACAATTACTCCGGCAACTGCAGCGGCACCCGTGGTTCTTCTCCAAAACATACCGAGGAAG
>JANPIA010000008.1:0-2553 GCA_031424735.1 Segetibacter sp. | reverse complement strand
AGCAGTTCAGGAACTGAGCAAAAAAAATGAAGAGTTAGAAAAGAAAGCGGTAAAAGTAGATGAATTGGAGAAAGAAAATACCGATATAAAAGCAAGATTAGAAAAGCTGGAAGCCCTATTAACTTCGGCAAATCTAGTCAACGGCACTTCCACATCTTTAAGTGATATTTCCCTTGAACAGAATAACCCTAATCCTTATTCAAATGCTACCATCATTGCTTATAACATTCCAGTAGGTTTTAAAAGGGCACAACTTGTTATCCGTGACGCTGGCGGTAAGACTTTAAAAGCTATATCATTAGGAGGAGCAGGAAAAGGAAGTGTGAAGGTGGATGGGACCTTACTTAGCAGTGGAACTTACAACTACTCATTGGTGGTTGATGGAAAAATAGTCTCAACAAGAAAAATGATAGTTATTAAATAAATTTTATAGTTATTACAGTTTATTTCAGGCCTTGGCTGGCTGTAACAATTTTCATATATAAAGTCCCCGGCTTTCTAAGTTGGGGACTTTGTAATAATTATACCCCGGTTGCTAATCGCTGGCGTTTTTCTACCTTTAGTAAATAATACAATAAACATTTAACCGATATGTAAATAAGATCGCACAAACATTGGCCGGTTTCTAGCCATGTTATAATTAGTCTCTGAAAGTAAACTCCTAACTATTTGATTATTAGAGGTTTTGTTTAAATTGTTGGTACTGAATCTTTTATGTATTTTATTATCTTATTTTTAAGATTTATATATAAGATGCTGGGTATCATTAAGTATTGTTTGTATATTCGATTTTAAGATCAAAATATTCAACCTGCTTTCTGTTATGCGAAAAACATTCGAAGTTCAATACGAGTTAGGAGCCCGGAGAATTGAAGAAATTAAGATCAATACAAAATCAAGACATGAACTCCCTCCTGTGTTGGTTGCCCTTCAAAAAATTTACTGCGATAAAGAAGTCAGTGAAAAAATATTCAGGGTGATGTGGAATAAACTTTGTTCGGGGAAAAAGAAGACCGGGCGGCCTGGATTAACTCTGTGGCAAATATTAGTATTGGGAATTGTTCGTTTGACACAGGACCTGGATTACGACATGCTGCATGACCAGGTTAATAATCATAGAACACTGCGTGAAATGATGGGCATAGAAAGTGATCACGGCTTCAAACGCATAGAGCTGGAATATCAAAACATTGTTGACAATGTAAAACTGATGGATGAAGAACTTTTGCAGCAGATAAATGAAATCGTTGCATCGTACGGACACAAATTGTTCAAAAAAAAAGAAGATGAGCAATTGCAGGTTAAGACTGACAGCTATGTTTTAGAAAGCAATGTTCATTTTCCCACTGACTATAATTTACTTTGGGACAGCGGTCGCAAATGTTGCGATGTAATAAAATATATGCTGAAGGAGCAGTTGCTGAAGGGTAATTGGCGCAAACTGAACAACTGGCGTAAAAAGCTCAAAAACTCTATGCGTGCTGTAGGTGAAATAAGCAGAAAAGGTGGTAAGAACAAAGAGGTAAGGCTCAAAGAAGCCGTAGGGGAATATTTGGTCATAGCGCGCAATTTTGAAGCTAAGGTAACAGACGTTTTAAACACAGAGCTAACTACCCAGGAAATGCTTGTCAGTCTGATACGCTTAGAATATTTCAAAGAGATGTTAAGCAAGCACATTGACTTGCTGGAACGCCGCATTATTAAAGGAGAGACAATAGAACATAGTGAAAAGGTATTTTCAATATTTGAAACATATACTGAATGGATCAGTAAGGGCAAGCAAAACCCTAATGTGGAATTAGGTAAAAAGATATTGATAAGCACTGACCAGTGGGGATTGATAATAGATTATAAGATGGCAGAAAAGGAAGCTGACACTGAAATGTATCTTCCATTGGTAGACAGGCTGATAAGCCGCTTTGGTGAAAAGGCAATAGCAACATTAAGTACCGACAAAGGCTTTTACAGCAAAGAAAATAAAGATCTGGCGTCGTTATATATCGATAAAGTAATACAGCCTAAAAAAGGTAAGAAGAACAAGCAGGAAGAAGAGGAAGAAAAAGATCCAAAATTTAAAAAGCTTAAGTTCCGGCACTCAGCAGTAGAATCAAATATTAATGAACTGGAACATAACGGGCTGAATCGTTGCCCGGATAAAGGACGCAAAAGTTTTGGTAGATACGTGGGGCTGGGCATTTTAGCTTACAACCTCCACCGGATAGGTAATGAACTGGTAGAGCAGCAACAGCAACAAAAACAAACCTGTCTCAAGCAGGCAGCATAAGAGCTCAACACAGTAGATAATCATAAAGACATATTTGCAAAGGGAGAGGTACGCCTAATAGCGTAGGATTTTGAGTTAAAAACTGATTTTTAGAAAAATAATTCACTCAAAAAAAACCAGTTCAGGAATTTAAAAGGTTAATATCAAAACGAATTATTTATAAGTATAATACGTTTACGCTTTTTTATGAGTTTTCTTTCTGACACTATTTACTGGCCTTTCTGTCCCTCTTTTCTTTATGCTAAACATACCTCCGCCATTACGTTTCC
>JANPIA010000007.1:0-14314 GCA_031424735.1 Segetibacter sp. | reverse complement strand
TGGTGCTGTTATCATATTTATTTACCTCGTTTTTTTATTAAGGTGTATTAATGTTTTTCGGCGATGTCCGTTTGCGTTCGGTGCCTTTCTTGCCATGGGCTTAAGTTTCACATTAGTTATACAGGCCATGGCAAACATGGCGGTAACCGTGGGGCTGGTGCCGGTTACGGGTGTTACACTGCCGCTGGTAAGTATGGGTGGAAGTTCTTTCTTATTCACCTGCGCCGCTATCGGTATCATATTAAGCGTGGCAAGCAATGTGGAGAAGTTAGAAGGAAGACAGTCGCTTGAAGAACTGGCGTTGCAGAAAAAGGAAGTGGAAGAAAAGGCGATGATGAATGAGCGGGAGTTGGTTGGAGTAACCTGATAAGTTGTAAGAGTTTGGTTGTACGGGATAAGTTGCTACCGAAAACTTGCACCGGTATAAAAAAGTAGTATGTCGTTGTCAAGTTGATTTAATGACCCAATGACTGAAATGACCCAATGACGAAAATTATTATAGCAGGCGGAGGAACAGGCGGGCATATTTTTCCGGCGATCGCAATTGCGAATGCGTTAAAAGCACGGCAATCTGATGTAGAAATTTTGTTTATAGGTGCCAATGGAAAAATGGAAATGGAAAAAGTGCCGCAGGCGGGATTTGAAATTGAAGGATTAGACATCGCAGGTTTCAACAGAAGTTCTTTGATAAAAAATATTGCGTTGCCCTATAAGCTTATCAAAAGCTTTTGGCGGGTACGGCAAATATTTAACGTATTCAAACCCGATGCTGTTATAGGGGTTGGTGGTTACTCAAGCTTTCCTGTTTTACGTCATGCACAATACAAAGGCATACCAACTTTCATCCATGAGAGTAATTCGTTTGCGGGAAAAAGCAACATCATGCTTGGCAAAAACGCAACCAGGGTTTTTGTAGCAAGCGATGGAATGGAAAAATTTTTTCCCAAACAAAAGCTGCAGGTAACAGGTAACCCGGTACGGGCGGTCATTGCCCAATCAAACATAATAAAAGCGGAAGCTATAAAACTGTTTGGTTTGCGAGAAGATAAAACAACCGTGCTGGCAGTAGGCGGAAGCCTTGGAGCTAAAAGTATCAACGATGCAATAGCCTACCAGCTTGATGAGTTTGCATCCAACGACTTGCAACTCATTTGGCAAACCGGTAAAACAAAAGGGGAAGCATACAAAGCAAAAGCAAAAGGTAATGCAAACATTTTTGTGAGCGAGTTCATCAATCAAATGGAAATGGCCTATGCTGCAGCAGATGTTGTTATATCAAGAGCGGGCGCAATGGCAGTTGCTGAATTATGCGTAGCAAAAAAGCCGGTGATATTTGTACCGTATCCATTTGCCGCAGAAGACCATCAGACAGTTAATGCACAACACCTGGTAAATAAGAAGGCGGCATTGATGATAAAGGATAATGAGGTGAACGACAAACTGGTAACCTCGGTTATAGCATTAACGAAGAATGATTTTTTGAAAGAGCAGTTAAAAGAAAATATTGCACAACTGGCTGTTACGAATGCGGATGACGTGATAGCACGGGAAGTTCTTGATAGTGTGTCGAAATAAAGTTATGTAGCATAAAAGCGTGCGTCATTGCGAGGAGGAGGAAGAAAGACGAGGAGCGGAAGAACCCCGAAAGGGGTTCAATATGAATAACCCCGGATGCGATCGGGGGAGAATGATGAACTCGCAGTCTCCAATCCCAAAGGGGTTGAACAAACATTCAACCTCTTCGGGGTTGAAGAAGAACATTGAATGTGCAGACCGTGGGCTGCAACCACGGTTATTCAAATGGTAGCCATTCAAGCTTTGAAAGAAGTGAGTAAGAAGCAAGCTTAGGGTCGCAACAATAAATGTAAGACAAGAAGAAATAAGAATAAATGAACGAACTGAATACCATAAAAAGCATCTACTTCATCGGCATCGGCGGTATTGGGATGAGTGCAATAGCGAGGTACTTTCTTTCGAGAGGTGTTCGGGTTAGTGGGTACGATAAAACTTCAACACCGCTTACCCAAACATTAACAGCAGAAGGTGCCGGTATACATTATGAGGAGAACACGGACAGGATACCAAAAGATGTTGACCTGGTAGTGTACACCCCGGCAGTACCGGCTCAACATGCGGAACTGGAGTACTACCGGGAGAATGGATATAAAGTGGTGAAGAGAAGTGATGTGTTGAAAATAATAACAGAAAGTTCTTTTAATATATGCGTGGCGGGTACCCATGGTAAAACAACCATCTCCACTATGATTGCGCACATGTTGCGACATACAGGTTACGGTTGTAATGCTTTTCTGGGCGGCATATCGGCAAACTATCAATCTAATTTTTGGAGCAGTGAGCGTAATGTTTGTGTTGTAGAAGCCGATGAATACGACCGCTCATTTTTAAAGCTCACACCCGATGTAGCCGTTGTTACAGCGACCGATGCCGACCATCTTGATATTTATGGAACACCGGCAGAAGTAGAAAATGCGTTCGTCGAGTTTTCCAAAAAAATAAAACCCGGTGGATGTTTAATTGTGAAGCATGGACTAAAAAGGAAGAAGGATTTTGAAGCAGAGAAACAGATGACCTATGCTTATGATGATAGTGACGCAGATGTGTATGCAGCCGATGTAAGAGTACGCAACGGTGCTTATTGGTTTGATGTGATTGCGAAAGATTGGCTGTTAACCGATGTTGTGATGCATATGGGCGGATTACACAACATAGAAAATATGGTAGCAGCTATTGCCGTTGCAAAAAATTTAAATATTGATGAGCAACAGATAAAAGATGCAGTGAGAGAGTTTAAAGGTGTAAAAAGAAGGTTCGAATTTATACTGCAGGATGAAGAGCATGTACTGATAGATGACTATGCGCATCATCCGCAGGAGTTGAAAGCGTTGATAAAAGGTGTAAAAAGCCTGTACGATAAAAGAGTAGTGGTGGTTTTTCAACCACACCTTTACAGCCGTACAAAAGACCTGGCTAAAGAGTTTGCAGAAAGTCTTGATTTGGCAGATGAAGTGATCCTGTTACCCATTTATCCTGCAAGGGAATTGCCTATGGATGGCGTGCAAAGTGAAATGATTACAGAACTGATGGCAATGGAAAATAAACAGGTTTTAAACAAGGATGAATTGAAAACCTGGATTAGTCAAAATCAGCCTGAATTATTGGTGATGGCAGGTGCGGGTGATATTGATGCATTAGTGCAACCGGTGAAAGAATTATTGGAAGAAATGTAAACTGGTTGTAGGAATGTAAATCGGTAACAAAGCCAAAACAAATTATATGAACACCGTTTGGAAAACAAGATTACAAAACGCAGGGTGGCTCGTACTGACAGCCGGCGGAATTGTGTTGCTTGTAGCGGCAGTTAAAATAAAAGATAACAGGGTTTGCAACGACATAAAGGTTGAGCTAAGTGGAGCGTCCAATAATTTTTTTATTGATGAAAAAGAAGTGCTTAGCCTGTTGAATGCAAACGGCAGATTGAAGCAAACAAACGTAGCAGCAATTAACCTGCAGCTTATGGAACGTAGACTGGAGAATGATACGTGGATAGCCAATGCAGAATTGTTCTTTGATAAAAACGACGTGTTGCAGGTAAAGGTGGAGGAGCGGGAACCGGTGGCAAGAGTATTCACTTCGTCAGGCTCCTCGTTTTATATTGACAGCGCCTGCAGGCAATTGCCATTAAGCGACAGGGTTACGGTGCGTGTGCCTATGTTCACCGGTTTTCCTGCCACACATAAAAAACTGCGTGGTGCTGATAGTTTGCTGTTGGGTGAAGTAAAAGAACTCGCAACTTTTATTCGGGCAAGCACTTTCTGGAATGCACAAGTCGCACAGGTGGATATAACCGACGAACGAAAATTTGAAATAATACCTACCGTAGGTAACCAGGTGATTGTACTGGGAAGCCCGGGCGATTATAAAGAAAAGATGGACAGGCTAATGGCCTTTTACAAACAGGTATGGACGAAAGTTGGATTGGAGAAATATTCAAAAATTGACATTCAATACCAAGGGCAGGTGGTTGCAACAAGAAGAGGTGTATGGTCGGCAGCGGTGGATAGTGTGAAAGCAAAAGAAGCTTTTGAAAATTTGATGAAGGAAAATAAGGAGATGCAGCAACCGCTGGCTGATATACCTGCCTCCATAAAACCACCGGTAAGCCTTAATGAGGAGAACATCAGGAGCAGGAGCATGGAACCAATGGATGAGAAAGGAGTGAAAGATACGGTAGTTAAGGTGGCTGGTGCAAATGAGAAGAAAGAGAAAGAGGGTAAGGCGAAGGCGGTAATGGAGAAGCCAAAAGAATAATTGTTTCGCGTTATTGCGAGGAGGAACGACGAAACAATCTAATGCTTGAATGAGAGGTTGATAAAACAAAAGCGGATTGCCGCGGCTTTGCTAACGCTCATGGCTCGAAGTAAAGCCGCGCAACGAGGAAGGGTGGATGATAGAGAAATAAAATAATACAACAAAACACACAACTAAACATAAAACAACTAATACCACACACACAAACACTCACAACTATGAACAACGAATCACCAATCATTGTGGGGCTGGATATAGGCACGACAAAGATTGCGGCCATTGCCGGACGAAAAAATGAATTCGGCAAACTGGAAATTCTTGGTTTTGGCAGGGCTAACAGTACCGGCGTACAACATGGGCAGGTACTGAATATTGAGCAAACAATTAAAGCTATTCAACAAGCTTTAAAAAACTGCTACGATAGTAACCCCGACCTTGAAATAAGCGAAGTATATGTTGGAATTGCCGGTCATCATATTAAGAGTTTGCAAACGCGTGGCGATATTGTTCGGCAGGATTCCGAAACGGAAATTCAGCAATTTGAAATTGATATGCTGATAGAAAATCAGCGCAAAACTTTTATACCTGCCGGCGACCAGATCATTGATGTGATACCGCAGGAATTTACAGTTGACAATATCCAAAACATCAACAATCCGATTGGTTACAATGGCGTAAAGGTGGGTGCGAATTTTCATATTATCACAGGCGACAGGAATGCAATTCGCAACATTAACCGTGCGGTGGATAAAAGCGGATTGAAAACAAAAGACCTGGTGCTGCAACCACTCGCATCTGCAAGCGCTGTAATGAGCGACCTGGATATGGAAGCCGGCGTTGCCATATTGGATATTGGCGGTGGTACAAGCGACCTGGCCGTTTTTTATGAAGGCATCTTAAAACATACCGCAGTTATTCCTTTTGGTGGCGAGAATATAACCAACGATATAAAATCAGGTTTGGGTGTATTGAAGCAACAGGCTGAAGCGATGAAAGTGCAGTTTGGCAGTGCACTTGCTGATGAGGCAAATGCAAATGCTTACATCACCATACCCGGAATGAATGGGATGCCTGCTAAAGAAATAAGCGTAAAGAATCTTGCCAACATTATACAGGCGAGAATGAATGAGATACTAGATTTTGTAACCTATCATTTAAAGCAGGTGGGGCTGGACAGCAAGGCATTGAATGGAGGTATGATATTAACCGGTGGCGGATCGCAGTTGAAGCACCTGATTCAGCTCACAGAATTTTCTACAGGCTTGTATGCACGCATAGGTTACCCCAATGCACACCTGGCTGCTAATCATATTGATGAATTGAAGAAGCCAATGTATAGTACCTGTATTGGTTTAATATTGAAAGGACACAGCGACTACGAACACAAATACAAAGAATTTCAAAAAACATTTGTAAAGGTGGAGGTGCCGGAGCAACTGGTAAACCAGGCTACTGAAGTGAAAGCGGTTGAAGTGCCTGAAAGTTCAGTGAATGTAAAGGCGAGGAAAGGCATTAAGTTCTGGGATAAGTTTAAGAATAATTTATTGGAGCTTTTTAAGGAGGAGGGAGATGCGAGTCTTTGACCTCACCCTCGGTCCCTCGCCACGCTGTGGAAAGGGAGGTCGAATTGAAGTTCTTTGATTGATAATATTAGTGACACATCAGCGGAGGAGCATTGTGAACAGTGTTCGGCTGTTGATGTGGAAAATAAAATACCTGATAATATCCTCGAGGGCCGCTGCGTCTCCTCAGCGAGGAGAAGGAAGATGAGGTTTTGACGAGCAATGAATAACTGTACAAGTGAGTGACACAACGATGATGACCAAACAACCAATGCTGGTAACAAAATGAAAACAACAAAACATAAAATAAAACATCCGTAAGCTCCTTCAGGGGTTTGGGGAAAAACACATAATACTAATCTACCCAAATTAAATTCCTCACTATGATACATTTTGATATCCCGAAGCAGAAGTCGTCTATTCTTAAAGTGATAGGCGTTGGTGGTGGCGGCGGCAATGCTGTTAACCACATGTATTCGCAGAACATTGAGAGCGTTGATTTTATTATTTGTAACACCGATGCGCAGGCATTGGCAAATAGTAAAGTGCCTAACAAAATACAGCTTGGTCCACACCTAACACAGGGGCTTGGAGCGGGCGCCAATCCTGAGATTGGTAAGCAGGCAACTGAAGAAAGCCTGGAAGAGATAAAACGCATTTTAGAAGTGAATACCAAGATGGCTTTCATTACCGCTGGTATGGGTGGCGGAACGGGTACCGGTGGTGCGCCAATCATTTCCAAGATTTGTAAAGACCTCGGCATTCTTACGGTTGGTATTGTTACCACGCCCTTTAGTAATGAAGGACCGAAACGCATGCGCCATGCGGAAGCGGGCATACAACAGTTAAGAGATAACGTAGACACTTTGCTGGTGATCTCCAACGATAAATTACGCCATCAATTTGGTAACCTGAATGTGCGGGAAGCATTCAGTAAAGCTGATAATATTTTAGCGACTGCATCAAAATGTATTACGGATGTGATTACAAGTAACGGGCAAATCAATGTTGACTTTGCTGATGTATGTACCGTAATGCGGAATGGCGGTGTTGCAATTTTAGGCAGCGCAACAGCAGAAGGAGAAGACCGTGCCCAGCGTGCAATTGAAGACGCTGTGAACTCACCTCTGTTGAACGATAGTGAAATTCGCGGGGCAAAATGGATACTGGTGAACATTACTTCATCGGAAGGGGAGCATGAAATAACGATGGATGAAGAAGATATTATTATGAGTTACCTGCGGCAGGAAGCGGGTGAGGATACGGATGTAATTAAGGGAATAGGCTTTGATGAAAACCTGGGAACGAAGATTGGTGTAACCATTATCGCTACAGGGTTTGAACACAAAGACCCTTTCAAGCAACATGAACCCGCAAAGGAAGTAAAGAAGGAAGAAAAGATTGTAATGACATTGGGCATTCAGGACGAAGAGAAGTAGTTATATAGTCAGCCGGTATTGCCACGGGAGGATGTTGATGCGTATGCACCAACGCTTTTTGAAGATTATCCGGTAGATAGTGCATCGGTTAATTGGAGCAATGGGGTACAACGGGAAGCTTCGCTCGCCGATGATTTCGACCATAAAACAAAAATGGATTTCGCATCAAAGGTTGAAGATGAGATGATGATTTTAAAAATGCCTGGCGATGATATAAGCGTTACACAGGAAGAGTCAAAAACTGATTCCGGGTACGAATCAATGGTGTTGAAAATGCCAGGTGATGCTGAACCTTCTGCTAAGGAAGAATCAAATAATCAACACGCAACAATCAACGTTCAATATCCAAAAGAATCTCCCCAACCATCCGGGCACGATCAACGTTCAATTACCACCGACCAACCCGTTGCGCCAACTTATCAACAAACAATCCAGAACGTTCCTTCAAATGAAATAAAAGATAATTTCACGCATCCTAAAAATGAGGTGCCTGCTGTTCGTACAAGCAGCGGGTTTCTTTCAAAGCCATCCAATATTTATGCACAGCCTGAGAAAGGAGAGCCGGTCTCCCCTCCTAAGGAAAACAAGCCTTTTTTACCTGTTGTTTCCGAACAACCGGAGTTGGAAATGAAGTTGGTAATGAAGGATAGTCCTACTACGGCGGATGAAGCTAAGCAACCGGAAACCCGTGTTCAACAGCCTGCAGAGGATTTCGCTTTGCGAGACGATGCTGGCGATCAAAAAAGGAGAGCGGCAGAAAGGATACAAAAGTTGCGCAACTTGTCCTTTAATATGAATGCTGCCGACCCGAACAACGAGTTTGAGGCTGTGCCTGCATACATCCGCCGTAACATGGAAATGTTTGGTAATACACTTACCTCGGTAGAAAATTTTTACAGCAAATACACGGTTAGTAAGGATGAAAATAATAAGACGGAGATCAGCACCATTAATACTTTTTTAGATGGTAAAAAACCTGATTAATTTTTTATACAACATCCACCGGTTGGTATAATCAGTGTGTGTTTTTTCCAGATGTGTTTTAGTTGTTTTCCCCCCGCAAAATCGGGGGGATTTTTTTTGGTCGATATTTTGTATCCGCTACATTGGGTGGTACGTATTTTCAACACTCTTATTTACTGCACTGTACAACCCGAAATCTTTTTTGCAATTTAAATTTATTTCTTCAGCAGCTTTTTCAACACCTTTTTTTTGCCGTCAATTTTATCGCTAACCTCTAATCCGAGCAGCGTTGTTATCAATGGATATACATGAATGTTTTCAAAAGATGGGATACTCACATTTTGTTTAAACGCAGGTCCCCAGGCAATAAAAGTGGCGTGCATATCTTTCACCGCGTAAGCATCATAGCCATGCCAGCCAATGTTTAGTTTGCGCCTGTAAAAATTGTAAACCTTTGGACAGTTTGGCAGGATCATTATATCACCTATCCGGTTCATTTTATCATCCTTTGTACGATAATGTAAATTGCGGGGCATATCTCTTTTCAAATAAACCTTGTAGTCGCTTTCGTTCTTTTTTAATAATTCATATGCAGGCAATATATCTGCTTTGTTCTTTGCATACATCTCCACAAGGTTGCCTTCCGATGGAATCAAAAATTTTGAAGTGTCAATGCCCGCAGGCAGCAACAAGGTATTGGTGTTATCAACCTTTGTCATACCATGATCTGAAACAAAAATAAAGTTCACGTTTAGTCCAAGTTTAGTAACCGCAATTGTCATTTCGTTAACGGATGAATCAAGTGTATGCACTGCATGTTCTGTTTCCGGTGCGTCCGGTCCAAACAAGTGCCCTTCATGGTCTACTTCGGGAAAGTAAAAAGTGATCAGGTGGGGTCTTTTTTCGGACGGTAATTTTAGCCAGTCTACTACGGTTTGTATTCTTTTACCGATCGTTATTTTTTCATTATAGTTATAATAATAAGTGGGTCGTATTCCCTGTATGGCTGCTTCCGAAGATACCCAGTAAAAACTTGCAGTCAGCATTTGTTGTTGTTCGGCCAATACCCAAAGCGGTGTACCACTATACCAGCTACTGTCGCGTACATTACCAACATTGCTCATCCTGTAAAAGCCTTTCCTTTGCGGGTCATAAAAGTTGTTATTCACCAAACCATGGTGCGATGGATAAAGACCGGTAACAATTGAATAATGATTGGGGAAGGTAAGTGTTGGATAAGCTGGTATCATAGACGTTGCGCTAACACCCTTTTTACGCAGGGCAAGCAAATATTTAGCCTGGTATTTTTCGGCATAGTCGTACCGAAAGCCATCTGCCGATATCAGGATAACATAAGGTTTGTTCTGCTGGCTTACACTGTTTACCCTGCCTTCTATAACGTGTTGCGTAGTGTCGGTTTGAGCAGTAGCGGCACACCATAAAAAAGCGCCTGCAATTAAACTAATCATGTGCTTCATCAAATGAAGATAACACCTGCAGGTGAAAAAGACTACTGCGGATGATGACGAAAACGGCGCCTTCGCACCCACTTGCATTTGATTAAGTTCATGCTACGTCACCGGTAATGGAGCCATAGTCAATCAACAATTCCTCGCCTTCCGCAATGTCATGGATGGCTTCAAATACTTCACCATCTTTAATAGAAATTATGTTCGGTGTATCAGAATGGTTAAGGTAACATACCAGGTCCATAACTTTAAAACCATAGTCGGGAACGAAATAATTCGCCTCATCATATAAACAATAGTTTTCGATAAGTTGTTTAGAATGGGCTGGCAATATTTCCACTTCTGTTTTTTCAACCTTTATCCATTCGCCTATACCTTTCGAAAACATATTTGTACATCCTTTGGGAATGGCCTGTACAGCAAAAACGCCAATGCCATGTATGCCCGATGGTTTCAGCATTACATAGGTTTCATTTTTCAGTTCGTCCATTAAATCCTCTTTGCTCATGTCTTCAATCTTTTATTTGCAGAACCGTAACCGTCCCGTACTTATCAGCAATCGGTTTTATTTCTTCTGCTTTACCTATCATTATAAACTGAAGATTTTTTTGCGGAAAGTATTTTGCGATGATCTCTTTTGTTTTTGCCATGGTTAGCCCATCCACATTCTTTTCAAAATCGTTGATGAACGATTCATCAAAACCATACCAGAACATTTGCGTTAGCAAGCCAGCCAATTGCCCGGTGGTTTCATACTTGGGAGGCAGTCCACCCTTTATGTAGTTTTTTGCAGATATAAGCGTGCCCTCATCTATTCCTTCTTTATGTAGTTTATGGAGAACTTCCATCGCTTTTTGTAAAACGGCTTCTGTATTTTTTGTTGCTGTAAAAGTTGATATCTGGAAACTCCCCGCATTCTTTAGACGGTTAAAACTGCTGCGGGCACCATAAGTTAAGCCGGTGTTTACGCGCAGCTCATCATTCAACCACGAAGTGAAGCGTCCGCCAAATATAGTGTTCACTACTTCCATTGCAACATAATCGGGATTGCTGCGGGGTACACCAGCGCCACCAATAATGAAAGTGGTTTCCTTTGCATCGCTCTTATTAACCAAAAAAACTTTAGCCTCCGTTATATTTTGTAAAGGTTTGGAAGCATTGTTGGGCTGTGCAATGCCTTTTTGCCAACCGCTGAAGAGAGCGGTTAGCTTTGCCTTCATTTCATCTGTTTTAAAATCGCCCACAACCGAAATAGCAGAACCATTGGGTTGATAATTTGCTTTGTAAAACTTTTTTGCATCGGCGGCGGTAAGTTTTGCTACGGTAGCTTTTTTGCCATCTGCAGGGTTGGCATACACATGGTTGCCATATAACAACTGATCAAAGTAATTGCCGATAACATTACGCGGACTTTCCTTTGCCTGTTCTAATGCGGAAAGCAACAACTGTTTTCCTTTAATAAATTCGTTATCATCAAAAGTTGGGGTTAGCAATACATCGCGTACTATGCCCAAAACCTTTTCCCTGTCTTTAGCAGCGAACATGGCGGATAAGCCCGCAGATTCTTTGGATGCGTAGGTGTTTACGTTGGCTCCCACAAAATCAAGTTCCTCTTCCAGTTTCGATTTCGTCATTGTTTTGGTTCCGTACATGAGCGCAGAAGCCGTCATGCCGGCTAACCCGTTTTGCTGATTATCGTAAATGGCACCGGCAGGTAAAATCACCGAAACACTAATAACGGGAACCTCATGCTGCTCCATCAGGTAAATGGTAAGCCCGTTTTTCAATACTTCTTTTTGGTAAGTTGGAAGCTTGAATGTGGTGTTATCACTTTGCGCGAGAGAACCGAAAGAGACTGCCAGCAAAAAGCTAATGGCAGTAATACTGTTTATGCACTTCATTTAAAATTGATTTGAAATTCTTTGTGGGATCTTTTTGAAACTTAATTATCCACGTTGGTTTTTAATACACCAACTGTGCGTGTACTCTTTTTTATGTATCGATTGGCTACCCGTTTAATATCCGCAACGGTTACTTTATTGTAGTAAGATGGCGCTTCAAACATTTTACGATAGTCGCCAAAGAAAACTTCGTATGTACCAATGTTGTTTGATTTGCCATTTATGGTTTCAAGCTGGCCATAAAAATCCATGAGTTTTTGATTTTTTATTTTCTGCAGTTCCTTTTCGGTAATGCCTGTTTTCTTAATTTTTTCCAGTTCTTCATACACAGCGTTTTCCAGGTCTTCCACTTTTTTACCCGGGTTGGTAACGGCATAAATCGTCATTAACGATGGATCGAACGTTGCGCCGAAATTTGTAAACACGGATGAAGCGAGCTGCTTCTTATCCACCAGCGCAGCATACAGTCGCGATGAATTTCCATTGGTTAAAATGGAGCTTAAAATATCAAGCGCAAAGTAATCTTCATGTTTTGCATTTTGTACCGGGTAAGCTATACCGATATAAGGTGATGAAACTTCCTTTTGAACGGTTATCCTGCGCTCACCATTTTGAGGCGTTTCTACAAGGTGTACCGGGCGTGGCTCCGGCTGCGCAGCTATGGGTTGAAAATATTTTTCGGCCAGCTTTTTCACATTGTCTGCCCGCACATTCCCCGACACAACCACAACGCAATTATTGGGTGCATAGTAAGTGCGGAAATAATATTCAAGATCTTCTTTCGTCCAGTTTTTTATATCCTGCTCGTAACCTATTACCGGCCAATGGTAAGGACCTTCCTGGTATGCAGTAGCATCAATATTTTGCGATAATAGTTCGTATGGATTATTCTCCAACCCTGTGCTTCTTTCTGACAGCACTACACCCCGTTCGCTCCGTACCATTCCACTGTCTATACTTAAACTGGCTATCCGGTCTGCTTCCAGGTCAAACATCACTTCCAGCGCCGATGATGGAAACCAGTCTGTATAAACGGTAACATCGTTGGTAGTGTAGGCGTTGTTGGAACCGCCATTGTATTCCATAACCCGGTCAAACAATTTGGGTCCGTATTTTTTTGCACCGTTAAACATCATGTGCTCAAAAAAGTGTGATAAGCCGGTTATGCCAGGGTGCTCGTTCCGGCTACCAACCTTATAAAAAAAATACATGTTGGCGTTTGGTATGGAGTTGTCTTCCAGCACAAGAAATTTCATTCCATTCTTTAAAACAAACGACTTTACATCATCTGCCTTTGCCTGGCCAATAGCTCGAGTGCTGATGAGCATGAGAAACAAAAACACATATTTCATGGTAATAAATTATTGCACGAAAGGTATGTATTTTAGCAACATCAGGTTGGATGATTGCAATGCAGTTAGTGCTGGAAATATTGGCTTGCAACTTCCAATATCGGTTGAAACCTAAAAGTATTTGTTCAGCCTGATCTGTATAAGATTTCCTTCGGGAGAAACGCCATAGGTAACGATCGCAGCCAACATATTAAACGGCGATAGAATAACGCCACCACCATAGGAGGTATGCCATGTGTTTGAATTCTCTTTCGGCATCCAAACACGCCCATCATCGTAAAACGCAAACACACCTGCCCGCCCGTTGAATAGATAACTTTTTACTTTGCTGATGAACCGCAGTTCGTTTGTATTATAAAAAGCGCTCTTGCCCCAAAAGCGATCTCTTCTGAAACCACGCAAATTTTCTATGCCGCCAATAAATACATTCTGGTAAAACTCCGGCGTGCCTGTAACAGTGGCTGCACCGGTGCGTACGGCTAACGAAAGTTTTTTAGCAATGGGAACAAAGAATTTAATATCACCCGAAAATTTACCCACCGACCTGTTTGTTTGTTTTAGATTTTGCGTATAGCTGGCGCTGGTAGCAAAAATATATCCCTTTGTTGGCAACAGTGAATCGTTTAGCTGGTGAACACTATGGTTTGCCACAACGCCTCCAAAGTTTATGGCAGAAAAGAGGGTTGGGTTTGAAGCGCTGAAAATTTTTGTAGCAAAACGATCAGCATCGGTTAACACTTTGGAACTCTGAAAAAACGGCGACAACGTAAAATGATTTTTCGCCCAGCCGCGATGTATTCCGATGCTTGCAAATATTTCTTCCGAACGTGTTCTGTAAAAATTAATGTCTTTTACCGGTGCAACAGTTTCATTACCTAAGCCAAAAAAGTTGTTCCATAAAACCTGGTCGTAAAAAGCTTTTAAAACAAGGTCGGACTTACCAAGTTTATGCGGGAATAAACCATCGTATAATACACTGAATGCTTTTTGCGAAATGGAATAATGTACATCTATTTTTTGCTTCCAGGCAAAGGGTTCCTTCTTCCATTTGTGATGAATGAACTGGTATCCCAAGCCAACATACAAACGGTCCATATAGTTGAAAAATAAGATGGGCGTAAACCCTTTTTTATCGTATTTGAAATTGCGGTATTGGTAGGAGTATTTTGATGTATCGCTGGTAGCATGCAACTTTAAACCAGCGCCCTTGCTAATGTAAGTTCCGGCATCATCGTACACGTGCAAATACCGCGGTGCAGCTTTAGCTGAATTGATGATTGAGTCTTTTTTATCGCCGCC
>JANPIA010000006.1:0-7432 GCA_031424735.1 Segetibacter sp. | reverse complement strand
GGTGATAAGGTAATCTACCCTGTGCCCTCCTGGAACAATAATCACTATGTGCATATGAACGATGCAGTGCACTGCACCATTGAAGCCAAACTTGAAAACAACTTTATGCCGGCGGCGGAAGACATTGCACCGCATATAGATAGCGCTACGTTGCTATGTCTTTGCTCACCGCAAAACCCAACAGGCACTACGTTTAAGAAAGTAGAGCTGGAGAAAATATGTGACCTCGTTTTAGAAGAAAATAAGAAAAGAGAAACAGGCAAGAAGCTGTATGTAATGTACGACCAGATGTATTGCGCACTTACTTATGGAGAAATTGAACACTACGACCCGGTAACGCTTCGACCGGAGATGAAAGAGTACACCGTGTTTGTTGATGGCATTTCCAAAGTGTTTGCTGCCACCGGTGTGCGTGTTGGCTGGTCTGCCGGACCAGCAACTATCATTGCTAAAATGAAAGCGATCTTAAGCCATTTGGGTGCCTGGGCGCCCATGGCTGAACAAAAAGCGGTTGCAAAATATTTGGGAGAAACTGATGCAATACGTTTATTTCTTACACACTTTAAAACAGAATTGCAGAATCGGTTAGTGAGCATTTATAATGGCCTAATGAAATTGAAGCAGGACGGTTTCGCTGTCGATTCGATTACACCACAGGCAGCCATTTACCTTACCGTAAAGTTTGACCTGGCAGGTAAGAAAACGGACACCGGAAAAGTTTTAGAAACCCAGGCAGAGGTAACCTCCTATATATTAGGCGAAGCAAAAATTGCGGTGGTTCCGTTTTATGCTTTTGGGGCAGGCAACCATTCACCGTGGTACAGGTTAAGTGTTGGCACCAGTAAAAAAGAAGAGATCGTTGATATGCTGCACCAATTGCGTTCGGCGCTTGTGAAACTTTCCTGATATCCGTAATGTAAGGAAGCACCTACGGCGCCTGTGTAAATGGTGGCAATGTTGTTTTCTAAAAACAGGTTGCTCCTATGGAGCATTAACAAAATTGAACAAATAGGTACACACAATAAATGGTAAAACGATGAGGAAACCTGTTGCAGAGGAACTTATCAATACCCCAGGTAGGTGCTGTCGGCAATTAATATGAAGCCCTTTGGATTTTTAATGGTGAACTGTTTAAAGTCCTGGTGGGCGGTTAAACCGGTACCATAAATTTTTTGATCGCGCTGCAGCATGATTACATTCTTATCGGTATAAAATAGCTCCAGCTTTTGATCCCAGTATAACTCTTTGCAATGGAGTGTATCACCGCCAACATTAAACACCACGACACTGTCGCGTAAAAAAACCTTGTTCTCATTTTCGAGGTAGTTCGCGTACATCGCATTCAATTGGCTTTCTACCTTCAGGCTATCATTAAAAAAGTTTACATGCAGGGTTTTCGGAAACTCAACTTTAGGTGTATCGTACTGGTATCGGAGCATCAACGGAGCGGTAAGTTTTGCTTTCATCTTGCCGTTCTGGCTCATATAGCTTTCAATGTTCTTTGCCTCTTCAACACCTATCTTTTTCTTTGACCGGTCCTGTACAACTTCCATATCGTTCTCGCACGAACAAACAAAAAAGCAGCCCGCTAAAAGGGCTGCTAAATATTTTTTATGTAAAAAGAAGTTAGTCATACTTACGCTTGATAAACCAGATATCGCTGAGCGAAACACCAAATGCAATACGGAAATAATTTTCGGTAATGTTGTTGTTGCTATTACCCCTCTTGCCAAATTCAATGGCAGTATTGATGACCGTAAACTGGTTATCGAACGAGCGCCATTTGCGCACAGGCAACCCTGCACCAATGGTTACCCCCAATAACGATAACTCTTTTCCATCTGCATTAATATGATCTTTTCCAAAATTCACTCCTGCCCTGTAGGTAACACGGTTCCAGTAACTGTTTATGCTAAGCGGGTTGGGAACGAACTGGCCGCCAACTCTAAATTTCCAGCTATTAATAAGTTTATCGGGCTGACCATAAAAACTATACTTTGACCATTGTGCACTTTCGTACTCAATTGCCAGCGTTGCTTTGTCAACCTTATTACCCAACCGGTCAGTCAATGTTTTTTGTAATGCAACTCCGGCGGTGTAAGTAGCAGGTAGTTTAATGGTTCCTGCTTTTTCAGTTACCTGGAAAACACTGTCGAGCCGCAATGCATTTCCCGATGCATCAAACTGGAAAGTTTCGCGAAGCAAATCCTGCTTTGCTTTTAAACTTTGTTTTAGCGTGGCGCTTGCACCAAAGCGCAAAGTTATATTTGGGTTGATGACCGCATCGTACTGCAAACCTCCATTTAAAAAGAACTGGCCATATGTGGTAATCGTACCTGTATTGGAATTGGAGAAAGGTATAAAGCTGGAAGTATCCGTGTTGAAAATGAATATCTTGGTACTGGTTTCTTTTCTTCCGAAAGAATAACCGGTGTTGATGCCGAGATTGAGCTTACCCCAACGTTTACCTAAACCAATAAACAATTGGTTAAAACCACCATTGCCCTCGTAAAGAGCAACGCTGCTGTCAATACCAGGTAAGCGTTTAAATTCCTGAATGGAATAGTTGATACGCGAAACCGGTTTAAGTCCAAATACCAAACCAATGTTTTGCTTTTTGTTTATGGGAAGACCCATTGCAATATAAGATGGTAAAAAATTTACTGAGGAAAACTTACCGGTTGGGTTTGCACTTTTCAAAGTACGGTTGTCGATGGTTACACCCACATCAAACGTTACTACTTTGAGGCCGCTGTAGCTTGCAGGATTACTAAAGTTGATACTTTGCGCATCTATGTAAGGCGATGAAATACCGGCCATACCGCGATTGATAACGTGTTGTGTGGGAACGAGGTCGCCTAAGCCATATCGTGAAAAAGGAGAGTTTTCTTGTGCCGAAACAGTTGCAGATCCTAACAGCAGTAAAATTCCAATTCTAATTTTTGTTTTGATTGTACTCACTAATAGCATAGAGGCCTTTGTAGATTAAATAAGGGTCTGCAAATATCTTGCTTTTGAGATGGTCACCAAAAAAGCCCGTATCACCCCCGGTTAAATGCACGTTAAAGTTGCTGTATTTTTCAGCGTAAGCTTGTATAATTCCATCAATTTCTTTAGCCATACCAAGTATCACACCACTTAAAATATTGGTCCTGGTATCGTACCCGCAAAGCGGAAAATTCCAGTCGGCTTCAACCAGCGGAAGTTTAGCAGTGAACTGCTGCATTGACTTAAACCGCATTTCCATACCCGGCGAAATACTTCCACCAATAAACTCGTGGTACTTATTGATGAAGTTGAAGGTAATGCACGAGCCCAAACCCACCACCAGGTTATGCTGCTTTGGGTAAAGGTCTACGGCTGCAACACACATTGCCAGGCGGTCGGCACCAATAGTGTGCGGTTTTCCAACTGGGGTGGTTAAAGGAAATTTACTCAGGTGCGAAAGCTTATGAAACTTTGTTTTGGAACCAAGCAATGTTTCCATACCGGCGTTGTGCTCAATAACCGAAGAAAGTATTGTTTTTTTTGGTTGATATTGTTGTAAAAGCCGATCTATAGTTTCATCTAAATCGTTGTTGATTATGAGTACCTCTTTAAGGTCTCTTCCATCAAACACAGCGCATTTAAGCCGGGTATTTCCAAAGTCGAAGCATAGGGTGGTTGCCATAAGTTGATGGTATTACAAATCAGGGTTGAAGCCCTTTAGATTTTTAAAGTGCCCGTTCAATTTTATTCTTTCCTTGAGCAATTCCACCTCGTTAATTAGCGGCAGCACTTTTAGTAAATGCCGTTTCAAATATTCAAGTCGCTGATTTTCTTTAAACAATCCCAGCAATTCGTATTCTTCTTCCAACGACAGGGTTGCGTGGTGCGCAATATCGTACGAAAGCATCGCATTGTCGGGTTTCTTAAAATCTTTATTCACTTTCATTAGTTCGTGCAATTCACGCAGGCCAATTAGTACTTTTTCAAGAAGCAACGCGGTTTGCTTTTCGTCGTTGGGTGGATAGGTTACAATAGCACCGCTGTATAATTTTTCGGGTATTGTTTTAACTACTTCTAAAATCCGGAACACTTTTACCCCCCTGGTTTTTATATCCATTTTCCCGTCGTCGTAAACTTCCGCCACTTTTTCTATTTGCACCAACGTGCCATACTCGCCAATTCCGTTTTTTAAAACGGTTGGTATGCCAAACGGTTTTGCATCGGAAAAGCATTCATTTATAAGTTGCTTATAGCGGGGTTCAAAAACATGCAGGTTTAAATTTTCGCCAGGGTAAACAACAACGCCAAGCGGAAATATTGGAATAAAGTTCGTCATGGCTAACGCTTGATGAATTTCAGTCGGGATGATAAAGATGGCAAAAATAAGGAGAGAATACTTACTGGTTTTTAGTGGAATTGTTTAGCTCGTTCAGCCGGGCATATTTAAGCATGGTATAAAATGCGGTGATACGTGCAATCAGAAATCCCTCCCTTCCATCTAAAAACCCCAGTTTGAAAAAATAATTTTTTATAAAAGAAAATGGCGGCGATACCATTGTTTTTATCCAGTTCGATTTTTTGCCTTGCCGGTGATAATGCTCGGCATTTAAAAGTGCATAGCCGGTCATTTTTGTAGCATACTCTGCAATGTCTTTCATGGTATAGTGTACTATAAAACCATCGATGCCTTTTGTTTTTACGCCAGGTGGAATAACCAGTTTTTCATGCACCTTAGCATTGTTCCATTTAATTTGGGTGCGATTGAAAAAACGGATATGTGAATCGTTACCCCATTCGCCATACCGGATCTCTTTTTTGCCCAGAAAGGTTTTAAACCGGATGTTGTAAACAACAGAACTGTCTGTAAGATCGATTGCGTGTAACGAATTGATAAGCTGCCCGTCGGGCTGTTCATCTGCATCTATGCTCAATATCCAGTCGTGCTTAGCGGCATCAATGCCTTTGTTTTTGCTCTCTCCAAAACCATCCCAGTTGGTATTTAAAATGGTTGCACCTGCAGCAGTTGCCAGGGTGGTTGTTTCATCTGTACTACCGCTGTCCACTATCACAACATCCTCCGTTAAGGATGCGATTGATGCAAGTGTGTCACTAATAATGTGTGCCTCATTTCGGGTAATAATAACAACTGAAACAGGGATCATTCAACAGCATTTAGTTTTTTATACAGGCACAACCACATCAGCATGAAGATAAAGATAAACACACCAAACTGGCTTTCGAGTGTATCATCCGTTATTAGTGGGATGATTAAAATAACGGCGGCAATTCTTTCAATCACCCGGCCATCCTTCCATAAAATTTTAAGTAATAAAAACAGCCCTAAGCTAAAACAGCCAATGCCGATCCACCCGCTGCCGGCTCCATATATAAACCATTCATTCAGTGGTAAAAATCTTTCTATAATTAGTGATGATGGATGGTGCATGTTGTGCCAATCATCGATGGCTACTTTCATGTCACCGAAGCCAACGCCAGTTACGGGATGCTGCGTGATGATGCTCCACCCTGCTTTTATAGAAAGCACCCGTGCCCCATCGCTTGATCCGGGTAGAAAAACTCCTTTAGAGTAATTGCCAAAATCGTACAAAATATATTGTATCCGATTTTGAAATGTAGGCATGGTGAAGTAGGCGGTAATAGGTAAAATGAATAGTATCAACAGTGCTGTTATAGCAATTAATTTCCGCTTACCAGAAAGTGAATAGAGCGTAATGCTAATCGCCCCGATGTAAAAGCAGATTAATCCGGTTTTGGCAGACAGGAGGTGTAAATAAAAAGCCAGCCAGCAAACGTGCAAAACCATCAGTGCTTTTATCCAGGTTGTTTTTTGTTTTGGGATGATGTAAAAATGCAAGAGAATGCCCAGCACAACCAGCCAGCTAAAACGAATATGATCATCGTCGAGCGGTGTAGGCAGCACCTTTGCACGCAGGTAATCCTGTAAAATGATTTGCGAATTTTGAAGGTACTGCCAGGTACTCCATAGGGTTCCAAGAGATATCAGGAGGAGGAACAGGATAGAAAGCTTTTGCCACCAGCGGATGGAAAAGGTTGCTGAACAAATCCCCAGGGCGATGGTAAGCAGTGGCACCTTTACTTCAACAGCCCGCCACCAGTCGGTTTTGTTCTCGCTCCATAAACCTGAGATAAAAACCGGCAGCACAATAAGAGTTGTCGCCAATAAAATTTGTTTCCAGTCTTTGGCATCTCTCCATTTTAAAAAAAATACAACGATCATTAAAACTGATGTAACCGATAGTAAGGCCCGGCTAAGGAACAACCCGGCAAACAGCAACGCTATCAGCGGTATGCAAACGGCATTTTGTAGTAGAAGGCGTGGTGGGTTTACAATCATGCTTACACGAAATAAGATTTCTTTTTTCAAAAAAACATCAACTTACATTTGTTGCCATCTTTGTAATTCCATTTATGTGGCAACCATTATTATCCCAAATTCAACAGGGCGATGTAAAAGCATTGGCGCGCACCATATCGCTGGTTGAAAATGAAGTTGCCGGTTACGAAGCGTTCATGCAAAGCCTTCCTTCATCATCTAAAAAAATCATTGGTATTACTGGTCCGCCGGGCGCTGGTAAAAGCACGATGACCGACGCGTTGATTGGAGAGCTGGTTAACCACAACAAAACAGTGGCAGTGCTGTGTATCGATCCATCGTCGCCTTTTAACCTCGGCGCGTTATTAGGCGACCGCATACGCATGAGCGACTGGTACAATCACCCCGGTGTTTTCATTCGCTCCCTTGCTACCCGTGGAAGCCTCGGCGGTCTTCATCCTAAAATTATTGAGATAGCCGACGTGTTTAAGGCTTCACCATTCGACCAAATAGTTATAGAAACCGTAGGCGTGGGGCAAAGCGAAATAGAAATTGTTGGACTGGCTGATACAACGGTTGTGGTGATGGTACCCGAAGGGGGTGATGAAGTGCAAACTATGAAAGCAGGGCTGATGGAAATTGCGGATGTATTTGTAGTGAATAAAGCCGACCGCCCCGGTGCCGACAACTTTGTAAAAAATTTGAAAATGATGTTGTCTCCTGCCTATTCGCACAACAAAGCGAATGTCGCCGTATTGAAAACGATCGCTTCGCAAAAAGATGGTATCAAAGAATTGCTCACTTGTATTGAAGCACATCAGCAGCACAACATCAACCATGATAAACACAACTGGCTGCTGGCGGAAAAAGCTTACCATCTTATTCAGCAGCATAAAATGAAACAAACCAGCAAATCATTTTTAAAAGAGCAAATAGAAAAATCGGGTAGCGAAAACGATTTCAACCTTTACAAATTTGTGCAACAACAGTTATAATGAGTGTACCATTCGTTTCCATTTGCATACCAACTTATAAGAATGTAAAGTTTGTGATGCGGCTGCTTGGGTCGGTGATAGAACAAACTTTTAC
>JANPIA010000005.1:0-6474 GCA_031424735.1 Segetibacter sp. | reverse complement strand
GCAGGAAAAATCACCCACGCTTACAGCAGAATTGCGGGTATGCAATCCCTTAATTGCATTTATCAGCGGTAGCTTATAAGGGTTGGCATCGCCGGCAGGCACAGCGCCTTCTACCTGCACATACCGGAATCCGCCATAACTAAAAAGGGGTTGCCATGTTTCTACTCTATCGCCACGCAAAATATACTGGAAGTAAAATGGCCCGCCGATGTTGCGTTGGGTAACCGTTCCGTTGGAGTTTAGCAATTCACCCGTTACTATCTTTATTGTATCGCCTGTTTTACCCGTTACTGTAATGGATGGTATGCCAGAAGCATTTTGACCCAGGTCGTAAACAAAAGCGCTGTCAGTTACTTTCATTGTTTTTTTCGGGATAAATTCTTCCATGATTTTGATTGGATCATGCATTTGTGAACGGAGTTCCGCAGCACTATTTATCACCAACGCTCCTCTCCAGGAAGCATCCTCGAAAGCAGGCGTATTCCATCCCGTTTGCTCGCGGGTGGCGTCGTAATCTTCGCCGCCATAGGTACTTGAAAAAGTAATGGGCGATGGCGCCGTTTTCCACGATCCATCTGTTACTACATTCTTGCTTGAGCCATCGGAATATTCTATAAACAACCGTGCGATCATTTGCGGAAAGCCAAAGGCATTGGTGAGCTTTCGATAGCGTTTGCGGGGAGTAAAATAAAAACCATTACCTAACATTGCACCGATTGCATTATTGCCTTGCTGCAAATCGCTGGTTACATCAAAGGTTACATACAGCACCTCCTTGTCATATCGCGTCCAGCCGGGATCGAGAAAATGATCGCCGGTTTTTTTGCCATTGATGCTAAGCTCAAAATGTCCTGCACCTGCAATAAACATCGTTGCCTTCTTCACGTTTTTATCTACCAAAAAACTTTTACGAAACATGGGCGGAACATCTTTTATAAAAGACAGTCCTCTCCCATTACCCGGCACACCTTCAATCATTTTCAAAGAATCATGGAGCTTTTCAAAGGCTATCCACTGCGCTTTTTTCCAATCACTTTTTTTCATCAATCCCATCTGCCAGCTTGCCACTTCACTCCATGCCGATGCATTACCCTTATTATCCCAGGTCATTACTTTCCAGAAATATTGTTTGGCCGCCCTGAGTTGTTTTCCACCATAGGAAACCTGTATGCTTTCACTGGATGTTACTTTTTTTGAATCCCAGATGTTGCCCTTATCTCTAACCAGGAAATCCGGACGATCCGCTACCAGGATGCGGTAGGCTGTTTGCATGATGCCACGCTGTGAAGATTTCAGTTGCCAGCTTAATTTCGGAACAGACTTATCAATGCCCAGAGGATTGTACTTGCTCTCACATTTTAAGTTGCCTACGCTAAGGGTTTGAGAAAACACCTGCAATGAGACAAAGCAAAGAATGAAGTAAAGGGTAAATTTTTTCATTAATTGGCAAGCATTTTTATAGAGGGTAATTCAAATTTTGTTTAGGCAAAATATGCTGCAAACCAAAGGTGCACTTACTGAGCCCGATGAGTAGTGTGCCCGATAGTTTGCTACAACACGATGCCCTTTTGGAGTAATCTTATTGTATATCCAAACTATTTACGCTAACACCCTCTGCATCCGTTGCGGCAAGCCGTACTCTATAATTCCCGGCATTGATCATTGTTCCCGTGGTTGTACTAATGTAATTCGATTTACCCGCACGTGTTGGCGTAAACTCCACCGCGTCTTCCTTCATCAAAGTACCATCAGCAGCCATCAATTGCAACCTGCTTTTTATGATTTGATTACCGGGATTATTGTATGAGATGGTTAACGAATAAATATCTGCAACACCAACCGATACACTCCACTCCACCGCATTTTCCGCCGATGCTTTTCCAAAAATAGCACACACTTTTCCATCAACCATCCCACTCAATACTGTTCCAAACATTTGCGCTTTTGCGGCCTTATAACCTGTAACCGGTTTAAGATCGTAGGCGGGTTCCATGGTTGTGGCAGGTAGTACAAATACTGTATACATTTCACCATTGTATTCCCCGGCTGCCAATTGTACCGTGTCGCCTTTTGCAAACTTCTTTTTGTACACCGCAAATATTTTTTCCCCGCTGTTTACTACGGTTGTTTTAGTATCGCTAAAACCAGCAAGCCATATTGGACTGGTTTTTTGGTTTGGTATCGCTACAAATAGATCAGCATCGCGTGACACATTAAATTGCATCTTTGAACTGCCGGGTAACTTCGCGCAGCTGAAGGACGTCTTTATCCATTCTGCCCCAAACAATTCGGGCGGCAGTGAATTGAAAGTGGTTTTTTTATAAGCATATGGCTCATCACCAACATCCGCCCACTGTTGAATTGACCAGCCGCTCATGCTGGAAATTTCAAGATGTTGAATAATGGATTTGGGAGATGGCGCCGGCTGAATATTTTTATGGAGCGTTGCAATTGCGATTGCTGAAATAACTGCCTGGCCAGATGCTATATTTGGAAAAGAAATAGTTAACGTGCCGCCTCTAATATTTGCCTTTACCGTTTTTTTCAACGCTGCATCATGACCAACTTCCTGCCAGATGTCTACATTTTTCAAAACAGTTTTTTCATTAATAGCTACATCAAATAATCGCCACCCGGTGCAATCCATTCCGCCTCCTGCTCCAAACCAGGGCTCTATAAAATATAGCTCCACCAGGTATTCACCATCCGGTACCGCAAACTGATATTTCAACTTTTCACGACCATAGCGAAACGTTTGAAAGAGCTTCCAATCTTCGGTTCCATGTATCGGGTCGTTTGTTTTGCGCTGGTTTGCGAAGTTTGCAGGCATACCGGGGAAGTCGGCTGTCCATGAAGTGGAACCCCAGGAAGCAGTTGACAAAGAATTTTTGCTTTTCGGGTTTTGCGTTTCGGGTTTTGAGTTTGACTTTTCACCATTGACGTTTGACGATTGAGCATTTACGAGGGACGCTTCATTATCAATCGCCCTATCTGCCAGCCATGTGTTGCCATGTTTATCTTTATACTCTGGTCCGCCACAGTTTATTCGGTACAGGTAATTATGGTTGGGTTGCGGTTTGGTGACTGGCGTTGCGTCTTTATAAAACAGGTTGAAGTTGGGAGATTGTGGGAGATTATTCATAACGATATAATCTGATGCCACTTCCTTTCCATCCACGTAGCCAACTGCATACAATACATTATAATTGATGTCTGCTTTATCCCATTGAAAATGCGTTCCAACACCGTTGCGCTTTCTTTTTCCCAAACTTTTTGAACGCACATCATTAAACAATTCCACTTCATCGCAATTTGAATACACGATGATGCTGTCCTTCCTTCCTGTTGTTGTCCACCGGTTAGGCCAGGTATGTGAAACGATGTAAACCATGGGCTCCTTCTGCTTTGAAGCATAGTTAGCCCGGTACATATAAAACACATCAAGAGGTTCTTCCCACGGCGTAAGCAACCCTTTATAATTAACCGGTCCTATCCTGTCAAGTTCGCGAAAGCCTTCGCCGGCTTGTACCCTACCGGGGTTATCGTGGGAAGTAAGTAACCACATGAAATGACCGGCTGTACTATCTTTTGCTGCTTCGGCTAATTTCACTTTCATCTCCATTAATTGTGTCATTCTATCCTCGCTGTAAACACCGTTTTGATTGAAGGCTCGTTCGGAGTGCAAGTCTAATGTTCGCCATGCGCCGTATTCGCCAATTAAGATTTGTCGTTTAACATCATCGCTGTAAGTAGCTGGGTTACCGCCATAAGTGCCTGTCCAGTTTTGTGGTACGTCCCAGTCGGTTCCTGCACCGCCGTTGCATGTTGTAACCAATCGTTGAGATGATGCGGTAGGGTCGAGTTGGCGGATGAGCCCGGTACATTCATTTGCAAAATCTTCGGGTAGCTTACTTTCATTTTGTAATCCCCATAATACTACAGATGGGCTGTTGCGGCGTTCCTTCACCCATTCCTTCAACAACGCTTTAAAATTGCTACGGAACTCAGGGCTATCGTACCATGCATGTGCGGAGAGTTGTGTCCACCAAAGAATGCCGAGGCTGTCCCAGTAATTTTGATAGCGAAGGTTGTGCGGCTGGTGGGCATCGCGAAAAGCGTTGAAGCCTGCCGACTTTATTTGCATCACCCGCGTTCTTATTTGCTCTGCACTAAACGCATGGCTCTTACCAACCAGGTGTTCATATTCGGCAATACCATTTAGGAACACAGGTTTACCGTTTAATAAGAATTGATTGCTGCTTTTTGGTTTTGCAATTGGCCAACTAATCCACCGGATACCATAGGGAGTAACTGTTCGATCAAGTAATTTTTTATCCTCCCAAACTTCTGTAACAACATTATACAAGTATGGATCTTCTAATGACCATAGATGCGGGTTGGCTATAACGGGCGGTGTGTGGTGAACGTTTTCTATCGTGTTTGCAGCAACCTGTTTTATAGATTTTGATGCAAACACCGTGGATCCATTTTTTTCAACAAGCTTATTGAAGACTGTTATTGTTTTTGGCAGGGATGAATAATTTTTTATTTCTGATGTGATATAAAGTTGCGCAGACTTTGTTGAAACAGTTGTATCGTTCCAAACGTGTACGCCAAAAGGTTCTACTCTTACTTCGTTGGTTATAAGCAAATGTACTGGTCGGAAAATGCCCATGGGCTGCGAACCTTCCGACCAGCCGCGATCGTCGGAGCAGCCACCGCAAAGCCAGGGAAGGTCTTTTATAAAAGATGGATGATCGGCACGGACGGCTAATATATTTGGCTTGCCTGCGTGGATAGCATTTGTCACATCAATTGTGAAAGTTGTTCGCCCGCCGGCGTGGTAGCCAACTTGTTTTTCGTTGAGCCATACTGTGGCGTAGGAACCTACGCCTTCGAAGAAGAGAAAGTATCGTTTGTTGGGTTGCTTGTGTTTTAGTTCGAAGGACTTTCTATACCATGCGTAGCCGTGGCGGTTGCCGTGTCTTAGTCTCCTGTATCCTTCGTATGCATCCCAGTTGTGGGGGACGTTTACGACTTGCCATTGCTTATCGTTGAAGGGTGTTTTTTGAAAGCCGTTGTAGGTTTCTTTGTTTTTATCATCGGCGATGGAGTGCCAAGATTTATCCAACGATATGTCTTGCCTGGTGTTTTGGGCATGGAGGAGGTTGAGCCACAAAGACGTAAAGACGCAAAGGAACACGAAGGCATTGCGCAACTTCGCGCCTTTGCATCTTTGTGGTAAAAAAGATGAGCAACGAACAAAACGTACAAGGGTGCGACGCAACGACTGTAACATAGTAGCACAACCGCCGGGATCATAAAAAAAATATCGTGTATTCAACTGCATTACAAAAGTTGAAGGTTGCTGTTGAGCCTATATGTTTTGCCTTTGAGGGTATTGAATGAAATGGTTTTGCCGCTGTAACGGAGCAAACATTTTCTGCCTGCGGTGGAAAGGATTTTGACGCTTTGTAACCTGCCATTGCTCCACGAAATATTGAACTCGAAACCACCTCTTGCACGAATGCCTTTTATGTTGCCATTGGGTAATGCGGAGGGCAGTGCGGGTAAAAGGTCGATGTATTTTGTATGGCTTTGTAACAGCATTTCGCCGATGCCGGCGGCGCCGCCAAAGTTGCCATCTATTTGAAACGGCGGGTGCGCATCAAACAGGTTTGGATAGGACCCGGCGCCACCTTTTGATGTTGGATTAACCAGCATTTGGATGAGCTTATAAGCATGATCGCCATCTTTGAAACGAGCCCAGAAGTTGATCTTCCATGCAAGGCTCCACCCCGTTGCAGCATCGCCGCGATAGAGCAATGATAGTTGTGCAGCCTTCATCATTTCGGGTGTTTCGTCCCAGTTGATTTCGCTGCCGGGATGAACGCCCCATAGGTGCGACACATGACGATGATTGTCTTTCGGATCATCTTTATCTTCCAGCCATTCCTGCAACTGGCCATGCTTGCCTATTTGGTTTGGAGCGATGTTAGCGTACTTGTATTTCAATGTATCTCTGAAGGCTTTGTCAATGTTCAACACCTCGCTTGCTGCTAACACATTCTTAAATAAATCGCGGATGATCTGGTGATCCATGGTTGGTCCGGCAACCAGTCCGCCATGCTCCGGAGAGTTGGAAGGCGTGCTGATGAGCCAACCGGTTTTAGCGTCTTTTATTAGAAAGCTATTGAAGAAAAGTGCAGCCTCTTTCATGATAGGATATGCCCTGTTCTTCAGAAAAATTTTATCCTGCGTAAACTGGTAATGCTCCCACAAATGTTGACTTAACCATGCTGCACCCGTTACCCATATTCCGTGGTTGGAAGCATTGATGGGTGCGGTTCCGCGCCATAGGTCGGTGTTATGATGAAGCACCCAGCCGGGAGCATTGTAATAATCTTTTGCTGTTTTACTTCCCGCTACTGCAAGCTCATCTATCATTTTAAAAAGTGGCTCGTGCATGGGCGA
>JANPIA010000004.1:0-12265 GCA_031424735.1 Segetibacter sp. | reverse complement strand
CCTTCGTATAATACATAACCACGGTTGGCATCGCCAAAAGCCCTGCCAAATACTACGGTTGCAGCAGGTCCGTCAGACTTGGAAGGAACGTCGCCCTGCGACGGATCGTAAACTCCTATGTAGGTGGAAGGTCGCCAACTTCCGCCAGGTTTCCATGGCATAAATATTTTTTCTGATCCATTATTATGTGCATCATCCGTTTTTCCCATAAACTGCATTACGGGGTGAGTAGGATATTGCGAAATGAACGGAGGTGTTCCATTGCCATGATTGTTGAATGGAAGTGCATTTTGACCGGCAGAAGGTCCGTCGCTCATTAAAAAGTTCATTCTGCGGGTAATGGCTGGCGTGGTAATATCCGGGCCAAAACAATTTTCAAGTACACTCACCGCATGGCAGCCCGCCCAAATATTGCCTTTATAATCCCGGTTCCAATACCACAGGTTTTTATGTGTAGCCCATGTAGGATCGGCGTGTGGCATTACATAGATATCGTCGCAAATGGTTAATTGGGAAGGCTCTTTGAAAATGTATGCGGTTGCCGGAATTTCAGCATTGGTTAAAAATGTAACGGCAATTCTCCCGTTCTGAGCATCCATTACCCAAAACGGAGCAGACTTTAATGTTTGTGTAACATCAACCGAAAAGCTACTGACAGATGTATTGACGACTACTCCTTTTCCCACCCATGTTGTGATGATGGAGTTGATGTTGGTGGTAAGGTAATTTGCGGAAATAATGAAAGCGCTGCTTTTGTAATCTACACCGTTGTGCGAAAAATCCACACCATCTTTCACCTTGGCAGAACTGATGACCCATTGAACCGGTACATTGGCTTTAAGTAAAGCATATACCAGGCCATACGGTTTTAACCCGTTTGCTATTGTTTGAGGAGTAACCCCCATGTTAATGATTTTGGATCCGGTGGGTATGACTTCAACTGCTGCAATTGACTTAATGTGTAACAGGGAAAAAACCAAAAAGAACAATGCAATGAACGCCATCCGTTTAAGGGAAGTTCGCTTCATCAGCTTAAAAAAAACAGGCGCTGTTTTATATAAACAGTTTTGGCTTTGCTTAAAAAGGATATTGGACGAAGAGATCATTTAAGTTCAACTGTTTTAATCTACCCTATAACGAACTACGCGCGGGAAACTTGTGTTAACGGTTAAAAGGAAGAGCGTTTTTTTGCCACTTCCTTTTAACCGAAAATTTTATAATGCTATCTAATTTTTGCTTTTTATCAGTCGTATGGTCACGAACTCAGTGCCCTGAACCGCCCTGGCGAAATAAGTACCCGGTACAAAGTTTCTTCCTAAACGAATACCTGCACCTGCCTGCACATTGTTTAATTGCTGAACCATTCTTCCGTCCGCATTCATGATGTTCAAACTGATGTTTGCCTTTGACTGTGATTTTATCACCAGCAAGAACTCACTACTTGTTGGGTTGGGTAAAACATTTACAGACATCTTCATTTCTGCTATCGTTGGTGAAGCAGGTCGCTGTATGCCATTCCACGCGCCGGTAACAGTGCTGAGTGAATTACAACCCCAGTTTTTCCAAATAACTTTTGTACCGGTGCTGCTAATGTTTTCTGCAATGAACTGACCGATCATGGTGGTAGCTACACCATCACCACCATTTACATGAAGCTTGCCTACAGGTAAGTAAAGATTTGCCGCCACTTTAACATCGCTTCCATTCACTGTAAATTTCTCCTGGTCGGGGCTTTGGTCGCCAAGGTAAAACGTAACCAATACCTCGTTTGGATTGATCAAGCATTTTTGATCGACCGAAACATTTTTACCAACCCGTATGTTGGTGCCCTGAGAAAAGTACACTTTAGTATATGGCGCGGTTACAGCGTTGTTGCTGTTTTTAACATTCATTCTTTCCATGTCGATGGAAGTACTGGTAAACGTAACCTGCGCACCATCTTCAATTGTTACCGAACCAAATAAATTACCATGAAGTGTTACCGATGATCCGGCTTTGATGGTAAGATTTTTATAGTTGCCCGGCAAAACAACGCCACTTCCGCTAACCGTATAATCGCTGTAGCTTCCTGCACTCAAAATCATCAGTTCCATGGGTGGCAATACCAATATGGCTTGCTTATTAATTACGGTTAATACATTAGCCGTACTGTGCACACTAACATTAAGCCCTTTTACAATAGCGCCCTGCGACATAATTGAAACGCCACCCGAAATATTAATAGACCCTTTGATACCTGTTGAACCAACACTACCACGTGCAACGGTGGTACCAGTGCCCAACGATACCTGGTTTGTACTAAGGATAATGTATGGTTCTATCATATCACCTTTTTGCAGGTTGTAGCTAACCGGAACAAGGTTTTTACATCCGTTGTTATCAGTAACGCTTACACTATATAAACCATCTGCATCGGCGGTGGTGAGGCTTATCCATTTTGTGGTATCTCCCCTGTTCCATTCATACTTTTTTACGTTTGGCAAACAATTGGCTGTAAGCGTAATACCACTGCATAAAAAGTTATCGATAGAGGGAGAAATGGATACCGCAGGTATTGGATTTTTTGCGATGCTAACCGGTGATGAAGTGGATGAGCAGCCTTTATCGTCCGTTACTTTCACTGTATAGCTGCCACTTACCGTAGCATTAATGAATGCAGTAGTTTCACCATTGCTCCAAAGGTAATTTGCACCCGGTGTTGCGGTAAGGGTAACCGATGATCCTTCGCAAAAAGTGGTAGGACCATCCGCTGAAATAGCTGCTGCAACTGACTGCGGCTCTGCAATGGTTACTGCCTGACTGCTTGTGCTGCCGGTTGCATCTTTTACCTGCACCTGGTAAATAGCAGGCGACAGGTTTGAAAATAAATTGCCCGCTACAAAAGTTACACCTCCATCAATAGAGTATTGATAAGGCGCCGTGCCACCTGTTATAGCAATGTTGATGGTGCCATTATTAAACCCTTTGCAAACAACATCGGTTGCAATGTAGGTAAACGATATAGGCACTTTTATACTGAACGACAATGATGAAAAGCAACCACCTTCCGAAATAACCTGGTAGGTGTAATTACCCCCGGCAAGGTTTGTAATGCTGGCAGCTTTGGATACCTTCCAGCCCCTTGCGTTAAAGCCTCCGTTGCTGTTATAAACGCCATAATATTGCGCACCCGATTTAAATATCTGATCGGTACCTGTATAGCCACCCTTACCAACAAGCTTCCAGGGATCGGTACTGGTTTGGGTATAAAAAGTAATTTCGTTTGCAATTTTTTCAATTTTAAAATTATACCAGGTATTAGGCGCATACGTACCAATTTCAATAGGCGCACCATTCAGGTAATAATTGAGTTTACCAGCATTATAATAAAAGGATATCAGGTGGTCGCCCAGGTTTTGTATGGGCTTATATGCGGAAGCAAAACCAAAACAAACCTTTGCATTAACATCAAACATAAAGGTGCCTTCATACTTTAAGAAAACATTGTTGCCGTACTCATCGTTTGTTGTAATGGAATTGGCCCAACCCGAATTATCGTAAACAGCATCTCCTCTCAAGTCGCCGGAGGCTGAAAAAACACCATTTAAAAAAGTATATTTCTGATCGTTGTAAGAAGCGTCAAATTTTTCGTCGAGTGAGTTGGTAATTACATGGGCGATATCATTTACGCCTGTTGAAAGATTTACCGAACCATCGTTACCGCTTGCTGTAGCATTGATAACGGTTGCTGCCACATTAAACGGAACTGTTTCCGCAACACTAACATTGGTTGTAGAAACTGCGCCAGTTGCATCTATCACTTTGTAATTGTAAGTACCAGCACTTAACCCTGTTGTGGGTGGGTTAAAACTCACCTTCCAGTTTTTTGAACTGAAACCGCGTGTGGTCGAAATATCGTCGTAATACTGGGCCGACATTTTGAAAGCGCTTAGCGTACCTCCATAGTTTACCACACCAATATTCGCCCATGTTTTTTCCGATGATCTTTTGAAATAAAATTTAACGACGATACCCTTTTTCTCAATCTTGAAATCGTACCAGCTCTCTGCATCGTAGGCGCCAAAATTATAGCTTGTACCAGCTACACGATAGCTTAAAAAACCCTGGTTAAAAACAAAACAAATGGGCATAGCGCCAGCTGTTTTTGGTATGGCACCGGCTAAACCATAATACACTGTTGCATCTGCCGAAAATTTAAACGAGGCCTCTGCGCGCAAATATCCGTTATCGGTATAAGCAGTTTTTGTGTTGAATGAGTTATCGTACAAAGTATTGGTAGCAGGTACCGCATTCGCCTGCAATACACCATTTACCGAAAAAATACCTTTGGATGTTTCGAACAATGTCGAATCGAAACCAGCGCCACTAAAGTCATAATTCAGGTAATCGAAAGTGTAGGGCGAACTACCACCCGAGGTTGATAAAGTTACCGCACCGATATTTCCACCCGGGCAGGTACCCGTAGCAGTGGCGCTTAAACTTACTTGCGCAGAAGCGCTGCCACCAAAACAAAAAACAATCAGCCAGCTAAGGAAAAATGTAAGACGGGACAAAAATCTTTTTGCTTTGGTTTTTGTAGCTGAGCAAAAGTTGGTTGAGTAAGCGTAAAGTTTTTCCATATGAGAGTTTATTTGGAGATGTTAAAAACGAAAAATTATGATCGCACTTAGGAGAACGGGGCATTTTGTGTATTATTATAGTTTTTTTAAAAAATTAAAAAGATTTTTTCAAAAAAAAACAACTCCAAAAATGGGAGTTGTTTTTAGCCGAAAAATTGCTGAAAAGTCGCCGAAACAATGCTGCAAAATTTGAATGCCGATTTAAATTTCGAATGTTTTTTCAGGGAATGGATGTTAGTGCGTGTGCGCGGGAAAAGATGATTTGATATACAGCTTTTGAACGGAGCGCCGCCAATGTGGTTCCATAGTTAATCACTGCTGGGTGCCAAAAAAAAATTGCGCAAATGGTTGGCAAAAAAACAAGCTTTTGCCAACCTTTTTCTCTTTTGCAGATGGGGAAAAATTATTTCGATCTCCCAAACTATAAATCAGGCCTTTTATTTTCAAGAGACGGTGACGCACCGGTTTCCCCGCCCGCCAGGGAGTGGAGCGATTTTATGCTGCGCATAAAATCAGGGGTGGTTACACCCGCTCTAATTATTTTGCTTTAACAATAAAATTGTTCTCATTCGCTATTGCATAAAAAAAGAGACTGTTTAGAAACAGCCTCTTTACGATTGATAGGGTTTATGATGTTATTATAACTTGATCAGCTTAACGATTACGCGTTGTGTGCCCTGTATAACCTGTGCATAGTAGCTTCCGTCGAAAAGTTTGCCGCCCACACGCACACTTGAACCCGGTGTTACAGAAGATAAATTTTCTACCGCTCTTCCACTGGCATCCATAATATGGATCATTGCTTTTTCCTTGCTGTTGCTTTTTACAACCAGTACAAAGTCGGTAACCGATGGATTAGGCATAACGGTGACTGATAATTTATCAATTGTTTTTTCGGCTACGATAGCTTCAGCAGTTTGGGCCGTTGGTGTTGCAACAGTTGCCACTTCGCACGACCTGGATTGCCAAACCACCTTTGCACCTGTGCTTTCCACTTTTTCAGCAATAAACAAACCCAACATTGTAGTTGAAGTTACCGTGCCACCCACTACCGAAAGTGTTCCAATGGGCATGTATATAGTTGCCGCTACTTTTGTATCCGAACCATTTACAACAAAGTTTTCTGCATCACCACTGCCATCGCCCAGGTAGAAGGTCATTTCATTTTCTTCGGGGTTAATGATACAGCGCGAATAAATGGTTACCGAAGTTTTAACCATCACCGCACTGCCTTGTGCAAAGCGCACACTTGTATAGGGCGATGTTGCGGTTGCACGAGATGTACCCACGGTAAGTTTATCTATACTAATGTTTGCATTCGTAAAGTTTACAGTAGCCCCATCTTCAATTACAACAGTTTGGAACAATGTACCGGTTACGGTTAAAACAGAATTCTTTTTGATGGTGAGCGTTTTATAGTTTCCGGTAATGGTACCCGATTGAGGTGCGTTGTAGTTTGACAATCCGCTTGTATTTGCAGCATAATTTCTCATTGCTGGTAAGGTAAGCGCGGCTGGTTTTTCTATGGTATTGCTAACGTATACCGGAGTAGTTACCGAGATGCGTTTTGCTTTTGCAAATGCACCCTGCTCAGCGAAAGTGGCATATTTACCAAGTGTAATTTTACCATCGTGTGCTGTTACACCCACGCTGCCCGAAGCAATGGTAGTAGACGTTCCGAGGTTTACATCCGACAAGCCGATGATGGTATAACTTCCTTCCATTTTTTGCTTATCGTAATAATAATTTCCAGGTGTTAACGATGTACAACCGTTGTTATCTTTTACAGAAACAGTGTAGTTACCGTCTGCATCTGCCATGGTAAGTGTTACCGATTTATTAGCGGAACCGTTGTTCCATAAAAAGGTGTTTTCAGTGGTAGATGAATTAGCGGTAAGGGTAAAATCGTTACACAATGGGTTAGCAAAGCTGGTGGTGATGGTTGCAACGGGCGCTGGTATCACATTAACCGCAATACTGTTTGATGTGTTGGAGCAACCATTGATATCGGTAACCTTAACGGTATAAGCGCCACTTTGTGCTGCTGCAATGTTCTGGCTTGTTTCGCCATTGCTCCATAAATAAGCCGCGCCGTTAGATGCTTTTAGCGATACAGAACCGCCCTCGCAAAACGATAAGGCACCTACTGTGGTTGCAGATACAACAGGTAATGCATTCATGTAAGTGGTTACAGCGGCAGAGGTTGCAACACATCCTTTTGCATTGGTTACGGTTACTGAATAGGAACCTGCGGCGCTAACCGCTAATGAAGCGGCTGAGCTTCCTGTATTCCATTTGTAGCTGGTACCACCCGTTGCATTAAGTGTTATAATTGAACCGGCGCAAATACCCAGTGAACCATTGGGTGTTACTTCCGGTACTGGTAAAGCATTTGTAATAACCTGCACAACCGGTGAAGTAGATGAACATCCGTTTACATCGGTAACTACTACAGAATAGTTACCGCCGGTTGCTGCAATGGTGTTGCCAGTTGTGTTTGAACTCCACAGGTACGATACACCACCAGAAGCTGTAATGTTGCGTGTTGATCCGGCGCATATTTCTACCATGCCATTTGGCGATGTAGAAGCTACCGGAAGAGCGTTTACCTTAACAACAACCGCAGCCGATATGCCGACACAACCCTTGGCATCCGTAACTTTTACGGTATAAGTGCCTGATGTGTTTACGGTGATTTTTTGCGTGGTTGCTCCATTGCTCCATTGGTAAGCATTACCTGCAGATGCCGTTAGGGAAACGGATCCTCCCTGGCAAAAGGTAAGCGGTCCGCTTGCTGCTACAGTTACTACTGGTATAGGATTTACTTTCACCAACACCGGAAGTGAGGTAGCAGAACAACTATTTAAATCGGTAACGGTTACTGAATAGCTGCCCGCAAGTTTAGTAGTTAAGGTTGAAGTACTAGCACCGTTGTTCCACAAATAAGTTGCACCGCCAGAAGCTACGAGGTTAATAGAAGAAGCTTCGCAAATCTCTGCGATACCATTGGGTGATATGGAAGGATTGGGTAAGTTGTTGATGGTAACAGAAACCGGTGCTGAGCTGGAAGAGCAACCATTAATATCCGTTACCCTAACAACATAGGAACCGCCGGTACCAACCTGGAGCGATGCGGAAGTTGCACCAGTATTCCACAGGTAACTTACTCCACCTGTTGCTACTAAAGTTTTAGTTGAACCTTTGCAAATTTGCACGTTTCCGTTTGGCGAAACCGCAGCAACTGGTAACGGGTTCACTTTAACAATAACCGGTGCAGACGTGGTTTCACAACCTTTTCTGTCGGTAACTTTTACAGTATAGTTACCAGAAGTATTTACCGTGATAGATTGGCTGGTTGCACCATTACTCCACAGGTAAGTAAAACCTGAAGTGTTTGTTGCGCTCAGTGTAACTGTTTCGCCCTGGCAAAATGTAGTAGGTCCGTTAGGGGTTACTGCAACCACCGGCAAAGGGTTTACTTTGATGGTGACCGGTGATGTTGTTGCAGAACATCCGTTAGCGTCTGTAACAGTTACTGTATAATTACCGGCTGTTTTAGCTGCATAAGTAGCATTGGTTGTGCCGGTATTCCATAAATATTTAGTGCCGCCCGATGCTACCAGGTTCAGAGCAGAAGCATCGCAAATTTCGAGGCTTCCGTTTGGTGTTACAACTGGTATTGGCAAAGGATTTATGTTAGTTGTAATGATGGAAGAAGTTGCAAAACAACCTTTGCTATCGGTAACCTTTACGCTGAAGGTACCGGCTACCGCTACATTAATAGTTGAGCTGGTTGCCATGGTATTCCATAAATAACTTACGCCCCCCGATGCAACCAGGTTTACCGATGAACCGATACATATCCCCACTGAACCGTTAGGGCTAACCTGCGCTTTTGGTAGCGGATTTACCACAACCGGCACACCAACAGAAGCTGCTGCACATCCTTCGCTGTCGGTAACTTTTACTGTATAGTGGTTAGAAGATACTGCAGAGATAGACTGCGTTGTAGCACCGTTGCTCCATAAATAAGAAGCACCTTCAGAAGCAGTTAATGTTACGCTGTTTCCCTGGCAAAATTCCAATGGTCCGCCAACAGCCACGGTAGGTTTCTTTTCTGCCGGTTGGGCTATCGAAACATTTTGTGTTGCCGCTACATTGCCAAGTGCATCTTTCACTTTTATTACATAATTGCCTGCAACTATATTAAATGTACTTGTTGATTTATAAGTTGCACCGTTATCAATGGAATACTGGTAAGGCAGCTTTCCGCCATTTGCGGTGATAGTGATATTACCGTTAGCGTATCCGTAACAATCTGCGTCGGTTTTATCGAAAGTATAAACCAGCGGACTGTAAACAGAGAAGGTTGCAGTTGCTGTGCAACCCGCTTCGGAAACCACCTGGTAGTTATAATTGCCAGGGCAAAGGTTTGTTAAAGGCGCCATTTCCGATACCTTCCAACCGTTAGTATTAAAGCCACCGCTGTTGCCGGTGAAGCCATAATATTGCGCACCTGTTTTAAATACATTATCAGAACCGTTATAAAAAGCGATACCCACCATTTTTACATGACTGCTTGCCTGACGGGTATAAAATTTTACCTGGTTGCCAATTTTCTCAATAGTTAATGTATAAACCGGACCTGAATTATAGGAGCCGATTTCTTTAGGGATACCATTAATGTAGTAGTACAGTTTACCTGCTGCGAAATAAAATGAAATAAGGTGATCGCCATAGTTTTGTATGGTTTTATTGGCTGAAGTAAAACCAAAGAATGCTTTTGTATCAGCCTCAAATATTACTGTTGCATCGTAGCGCAGGTAACCCTTATCGGTAAAAGTTTGTTTGGTAGTGATGGAATTTGCCCATGCTGAATTATCCCACATGCGTTCGCCTCTTAAATCAGCAGTTGCACTGAAATTACCGTTAAGCACATCGTACAATTCAGGATCGAATGCACTGAAGTTTGCCTTGTAAACCTCACCACTTGAGAAGGCAATTTTGTTTCCACCAGTTGAGATGGAAACAGCACCGTCGCAGGCATTGTAGGCAGACGCATTTGTTGGCGTAACGTTTATATTAAAAGGCGTTTCATTAACACTTACATCATCGGTAGCCGAACAACCGGCAACATCCATCACGCGGAAATTATAGTTACCGGCATTTAAATTATTAAATGATGGGTTGAAGCTGAGCTTCCAGTCGTTTGAATTGAAGCCGCGCTTGGGAGAGTTATCGTCAAAATATTGTGCAGCTATTTTATAGTTTGTTGTTGTTGCATTTGAATTTGCATTGCCTATAAAGTTCCAATATTCTGCACTGCTTTTTTTAAAGTAAAAGTTTACTGCTGCACCATTCTTTTCAATTTTAAAATCGTACCAAACGCCATCATCATAAGTGCCTGCATTGGCAGTTACACCATTTACAGAATAGCCAAGTGTACCCTGGTTAAAGCTAAACGCAATGGGCATGTCGGTAGCTTTTACCGGTGCAGTTAACGGGTTGGCAAAACCAAACATAAGCACCGCTTCAAAGTCAAACTTAAAGGAGGCTTCTGCGCGAAGAAATCCGTTATCTGCAAAAGCTTTACGGGATCGTATTGAATTGTCCCATTGCCTTATACCCGGTGCGTTGTTAGCCCTTAAGCCATCACTCATCGAAAAATCGCCATTGCGTGTTTCAAACATCGCCATATCAATCTCACTACCTCCAAACGATTGATTTAAATAATCGTAACTGTATGGAGCGGTACCACCGGCTGCAAATACAGAAACAGCACCTGTAGAACCGGATATACAAGTGTTAGTTGACTGAACAGACAATGAAATGGCGGGGCTTACAATTATTGTAACCGTGGCAGTAGCTGTTACAGAGGGAACACAGCCGGTTTCCAAACCACCGAATTCTACAAAATAACCCTGCAGGGTTTGGTTATTGTTATCGGACCATGAACCGTTGGTGGTAGAGGCAAAATGCTCTCCTGCCCTGTTCACATCCGTTGGTGTACCAGCGCCACCCATGTTATCGGGCTGGTTTCTCATCCACGGTTTGTATTGTAAACTGTTTCCTTCTTCGGGACCGTCAAGCCATTTCCATGAGCCTTCGGCTGCAATATCACCAGCTCCTATCCAGCCGGTGTTGGTAAAATTGCTTTTAATAAAATCATTTTCGCTGCTGGATGTAATGTTGGCAAGGTAACCCTGTCTTCCATTATAGCTTCCGGCATTGTTGCGTGCATCCATCCAGGTAGATGGAGTGCTGATGAACTTATAATAATGATCGTTAAACAACTGGTAGCCGTCGTTCTTTTTAACGGTATAGGTAAATATTACCGTACCGGAAAAACCCGACTTCGGGGTGAAAATAAGATCGCTGCCTGATTGAACGATGGTACCAAATGCAGGTTGGGTAAACGATAAAATCTGCAGGCTTCCACCGGTAGGCTCCTGGTCGTTTGTTGTTAATTGGCTTGCTGTTATGGTTACTTTGGAATTAAGGCAGGTGTACACCTGGTCGTTTACCGGTACAGGCGTTATACCCTGCGTAAACTGTGGGCACTGCGCATTAAGTGATGCAACAGATATTGTAAGTATGGTAATCATACTTACAATACTTGCAAAAATTTGCTTTTTCTTATTCCCGGCTTGCGGGACAAACTGTAATTCAGCCGTGCTGAAATTAGTAGCCGGGGAGGAAGACAATGATAAAAAATCGCGTAGATTTTTTTTCATAAATATTGGATTTTAAAATGAGTAAACAGAAGCCGGTCAATAAAGGCAATGGATATGCCAATAGATAGACTTCTTAAAACACAATAAAAAAGCGAGGTGGTTTTTGCACTAAAATTGAAGCAGTAAAAAAGGAAAACATGCCTTAAAAATCAATGTGTTGTGAAAATTTTGGCTCCCGAAAAAGTATTGGTTAAGATTTTTTTAACACACGTGCAACCTTTTATAATACTTCCCGGATTTGCATCAAATTTATCCACCGTAAAGAAAATTTTTCTCGTTTTAGGACATAAAATCGGGCTCTCAAAAATGGAATTTTAGCGGAATAATTTTCAATTCGGGAAAAATAAAAAACCCACTGAGAGAACTCAGCGGGTTTTACTTACTAATACTTAGAACAAAACTATTTCTGCTCTGCTTCGTCTTGTTGTAATTTTTCTTTAATTGAAGCTAATGCGCTAAGATCGCCCAAGGTTGCCTTTTCCACTTTAGCCTGTATTGTTTTTACAGCCTTCTGTGTTTTATCCGCTTCCACCCTTGCCTCTTTTTTAGCAACTTCCTTCTCCTGGTGCTGAACCTGCTCCCATATACGGGTATGGCTTACAACGATACGTTTTTCGTTGCGGTCAAATTCAATTACCATGAACTGCTCATGCTCATCAGCATTCACTGTTTTGCCATCTTCTTTAAACAGGTGACGTGCAGGTGCAAATCCTTCCAAACCGTAAGGAAGTTGAACAGATGCGCCCTTATCATCTTTACGGGTAACCGTTCCCTCGTGGATAGATCCAATAGCAAAAGTATCTTCCAAAGAGTTCCATGGATCTTCTTCCAATTGCTTATGACCCAACTGCAGCTTACGGTTATCTTTATCAATACCCATAATGATTACATCAATATGCTCACCAACTTTGG
>JANPIA010000003.1:0-10641 GCA_031424735.1 Segetibacter sp. | reverse complement strand
ATTATCCTTGCCTATAAAGTGGACAAGCTTTGTGTCTTTATCGTACCAATAAGGCTTCCAGTCTTTATTATTATTCAACGCCCATTGTTTGGTAGCGCTTACATAACCAATTGGAGCATCAAACCAAACATATAAAACTTTACCCTTGCCTTCGGCAAGCGGAACCTGCACACCCCAATCGAGGTCTCTTGTAACGGCACGCGGCTGTAAGCCGGCATCCAACCAGCTTTTACATTGCCCCAGCACATTTGTTTTCCAGTCGTCTTTATGTTCTTTCAGTATCCATTCGCCCAAAAACGCTTCGTGCTTGTTTAGGGGTAAAAACCAATGTTTGGTTAGCTTTTTAACAGGAGGGTTTCCGCTTAACTTACTTCGCGGGTTTATCAACTGGTCGGGACTTAACGTACTCCCGCATTTCTCACACTGATCGCCAAAGGCATTGTTATAGCCACAAACCGGGCAGGTACCTACTATATACCGGTCGGCTAAAAAGGTGTTTGCCTCCTCATCAAAAAACTGTTCTGTTTCTTTTACCTCCAGTTCACCATTATCGTTCAGGCAGGTAAAAAATTCCCGGGCCGTTTCGTGGTGCAACGGGTCGGAAGTGCGGTGATAGATATCGAAGCTGATGCCAAGTGTGTCAAAATTTTGCTTTAATATTTCGTGGTATTTATCAACAATGGCGCGGGGGGTGGTATCTTCCTTCATAGCCTGTATGGTGATAGCGGCACCATGCTCATCGCTGCCGCATACAAATACCACATCGCGCTTTTGCGCTCTCAGGTAACGCACATAAATATCGGCAGGCAAATATGCGCCAGCCAAGTGCCCTATATGTTTTAAACCATTGGCATAGGGCAATGCCGAGGTAATTAAATATCGTTTTGGTTGATCCATCTTGATTTTGCTTTATGATCTTTTGCCCTCAATGTTGGGGATTACAAACGTATGGCTGCATTAGCAACAAATGAAGGGCTGCAAAAATAAGCAATCACGGGCGGTGAGTTGGTAAATAGTTAAGGACGCAGCAGAAGTTTTGAATGTTCCTATTATTGAAAACTGCCAGGCTGTTTTTAATCAATATCCCTGCATATTTTTCGAACAAGATTGTTTAAGATTGCTTATTCCAGGGATTAAGCACTATTTGATTGTAAAAATTTACTTTAAACACTTAGGTTCCCAACCAAAAAAATAACAACGAAACTACGATGGCAAGCGAAAACAAGGCACCAGCTTCGCTTTTGACCTCATGCCATTCTCGGCGGAAATAAAAAAAGTTGGGTGCATAGCCATCCAGTAAAAACAATAAAAAGCGCTAATGCAAAAAGTGTGTTTACCACGGCAACGTTTATTAAAATACGGTTAGTGTGCTAAAAATACCCGCATCGGGGTACAATCTTACGTAATGAAAACGTTATTTTGAGTATTCAACCAAAACCATTCATGAACCGCAAATCTTTTTTTCATGCATTTATACCAGCAAGCCTGGGTACTATGCTGATCAACAAAAGTTTTGCGAATCCCGCCACGCATCCTGCTGTTGCAAATATTCCTCCCTATCTTAAAAGAGGTGATACTATCGGCATAACCTGCCCCGCTGGTCCCATTGAAATTGGAAACATTCAACCCTGCTGCCGCGCCTTAAAAAAATGGGGACTGAACGTTCGGTATGGAAATACGGTAGGTAAACAATGGCTGCGTTTTGGTGGTACGGATAAAGAGCGCTTAGAAGATTTCCAGTCGTTGCTGGATGATGATAACATTAACGCAATACTTTTTGGCAAAGGTGGCTATGGCACTATGCGCATCATTGATAAATTGAACTGGGAAAAATTTAAACGCAAACCCAAGTGGCTGGTTGGCTACAGCGATCTTACCACTGTACACCTGCATGTACATGCCAACCTGGGCATACCAACCATTCATGGCGATATGGGAAATGGGTTCAGCGACGATTACGATGCTTCTTCATCCAGCTTGTATAATGTGTTGTACGGGCACAAAGTAAAATATAATATTAAAGGCTCCAGGCTTAACAGGCTGGGAACTGCGCAGGGTACACTTGTAGGCGGAAATTTAACCTTGCTGCAAGCATGCGCCGGTAGCAAAAGTGATATTAAAACCGAAGGCAAGATTTTGTTTATTGAAGATGTAAGCGAATACAAATACAGCATAGACCGGATGATGATGAGCTTGAAAAGAGGCGGCAAACTTGATAAACTGGCTGGTTTGATCGTGGGCGGATTTACGTCAACCAAATCTGAAGAAGAAGAAAGCTTCCAGGTTTCCGTTGAAGAAATTGTTTGGGATAAAGTAAAGGATTATACTTACCCGGTATGCTTTCATTTTCCCGCAGGGCATATTAAAGATAACAGGGCTTTAAAGATGGGGGTGGCTTATGAATTTTGCGTAAGCCAAAACGATGTTTCACTGGTTGAAAACTCCTCTGCTCCCGACCCGGTATTTTTAACAGACGACCTGAAAATTGGCAACGACTCATTGTATAATTTTTCCGATACTATGTTTGCGGCACCTCCCCGCCTTCCCTTTCCGCAATAATTATTTAGTATCATTGCTGCATGGCAATTACTCCACCGTATTTAAAACATGGCGATTGTATAGGCGTGGTTTGCCCTGCTGGATTTATGCCTGCCGATAAAGTGCAAACCTGCCTGCAAGTGCTTGATAACTGGGGCTACCAGGTTAAAGTAGGTACCACTGTTGGCAGCCAGTGCCATTATTTTTCCGGTACGGATGAAGAACGTTTAGCGGATTTGCAGCAAATGCTGGACGATGAAGACGTGCATGCTATTTTATGTGCCAGGGGCGGCTACGGACTAACAAGGATGATTGATAAGATCAATTTTAAAAAGTTTTGCCGTAAGCCAAAATGGATCATTGGCTTTAGCGATATAAGCGTTCTTCATTCACACATTCACCGGCAGTATGGTATTGCAACATTGCATGCGCCTATGGCAGCCGCTTTCAATAGCGATGCCTATAAAAACGAATACGTTGAATCGCTTCGCAACGCTGTAGCGGGCATTAAGGCGGATTACATTTGCGACTCACATGCCTACAATAAAAAAGGTTCGTGCAGCGGCGAACTGGTTGGCGGCAACCTTTCACTAATTGCGCATTTGTGCGGAACGGAGTCTGCATTCAAAACCAGGCGGCGCATTTTGTTTTTGGAAGATGTTAGTGAATACATATACAATGTTGACAGGATGTTTTACCAGCTTAAACGAAACGGGATGTTTGACCGGCTGGCAGGACTGATTATTGGCGGGTTTACGGATATGAAAGATACCACCACCCCGTTTGGCAAACAAGTGTACGATGTTATACACGACCTGGTGAAAAACTACGATTATCCCATTGCATTTGGATTTCCTGTTAGTCACGACAAGGAAAACCTGGCTTTAAAAATAGGACGTGAGTACAAGCTTACCGTTGCAGGTAAAAAGGTTCGCCTGATGGAAAAATAAACGCCATTGGTTTTTGTGATAGTTGGTCGTGTTAACTATGCCGTACAGAGTGTTGCAGGTGAAGGTTACTCAAAAAAGCCTATCAGCAATTGCCATAAAAATTTTACCTGCCCTATTAGCCTTAGCCAACTGCAAAAGCACTGCGAAACAAGTCAACTCAAATTCTTTCCTTTTCTTTGCCGCATGAAGTTGTTTTTTATACGCCTCACTAAATCCCTGTTCATCAAGCTGCAATTGCACCGGGTATTTCAGCCTTTTGCAGGAGCGTTTCTAAACCTTGTTTATTTAACTAAACTTTCCAAATGGGCGCACCAGAACAGGCATGTTGCCTACAACGATTTCTGGAGCAAATGGGATTATACAAAACGGGAGGCGATGTACCAATGGGTTATTGATAACGAAGGGCTCACCGGCATTATCAACTATCTGGAATTTGGGGTGGCCGGCGGTCATTCGTTTAACTGGTGGATGACGAAGAACACAAATGCAGATGCACGTTTTTACGGCTTTGATACATTTGATGGTTTGCCGGAAGACTGGGGTCCGTTTAAAAAAGGATCGTTCAGCAACAACAACGAGTTGCCGGTTTTAAAAGATGAACGCGGCAAATTTTATAAGGGATTGTTTCAGCAAACTGTACCCGGTTTTTTAAGTGAGCTTGATACATCAAGGCGCAATGTAATTATGCTGGATGCTGATTTGTTCTCGGCTACGTTATATGCGCTAACAATGCTGGCACCTTATTTAAAGAAGGATGATATTATTTTGTTTGATGAGTTTGTGGTACCCACCCACGAATTTAAAGCGTACATGGATTTCATTCAGTCGCACTACATAAATATGCAACTGATAGCCGCTGCAAACAATTATTATTTTGTCGCTTTTAAAGTAGTGTAGCGCTGTTAATGGTACTTAAATATAAACCGCTTTAGGAAGGTTTACAGGAAATAGAAATATGAGCTGCTATATAATTATTTGAGAGTATCAGGTGTGTGTATAAAACGTAACAGGGCTATTTGCTTGGTAAGGCAAATGTGCTTCGGTGTCCTGTTTTTATTTTGAAAAGGTAAGAAGTATCAGGAGCGGATATCTGATGTATAACAACGACTTAAACGGAAGGGGTGCGTTACGAAGTATGACGTAACGAGCCAAACAGTAAGAGTATTGGAACATTGGCGACAGGGTAAAGTATTCGGTTCGGCAGTACCAAAAATTCAACTACTAATTGCTTCTATAAACCTCAAAGGTCTACCGGTACCGGTCGTTTCGTCGGCGGTCTTCCAAAAACAACTGGAAAAAAATACGTTGCTCGGTACGTGCCAGGTGCAGGGTAGGTACTTTATCAATGAAGCGGTTATTGTAGTAAACATGGTGCTCGATACCTATACTTGCTTTGCTACTCAGATTTAAAATGAAACGTGGTTTTAGAATGCCGATGGAACTGTTGCCTTTTGGTCCTTCGTAATTATGGATCCAATAGTAGTAGCCCGCAAAACCCAAGCTGGCCACCTTGCTGAGGTGAAAGGTCTCTTCAATTTTTGCCTCGAAGCCACCGCCAAAATGATAATCGCGGAGCAGGGATGTATCTGGTCCAAAGCTGGTGTTGGTGCCTGCCAGCGGTACTGCCGCAAAGTGCAGCGACGAAAACAAAACAGAATTCTGGCTAACCCGGTTTCGTGCAATCAATCCCACGCCAAAGCCCAGGGAGCCTACTTCAAACACCCGGTTGTTCCAGTAATCGAAATATTGAAAACCACCCAATAAAGTGGAATGCCTTCCTTTTAAAATATTTTTGCCGAACAGCAGTCCATATCCGGTTGCGCTTCCTAACAATTTTCGGTTCACACCAAAAATAGATTCCGTTCGCAGCCTGAACACATCAAATGGTTTGCGGCGACGAACTTCAAAGGCGTCACCATAGTCGAGTTGCATGTTCAATACAAAACTGTTCGGTCCACTGCCAAATTTATTGTTGTTGTTTATTTTATGAATACCACCGCTGAAAGTCATGTTCAATGGTTCTTTCTGGTAAACTTCTTTTTGGGTTACCCTGAACATTTTGCCCTGTGTTAACCTGTTAAGCCCACGTGGCGGATTTACCAGCCCGGCAAGCATCTCCCGCCAAACCCGGCTACGTCCCTGTTTCCTGTCATCTAAAATATTCGAACTTACCCGGTATAAAATCTCACCCAAAAAGGCACCGCTTAAAGGTGTATTAACCAGGTCGTTCCTGGAAGGTTGTGTATTTTCTCCAAAGTATTCCCACATTAAACTACCCCCAACACTAAACGGCAGCGATTGCCAGTAGTTGTAGCCATTGGAGCGTGCTACGTTAAAATAGTTGTTGCCTGTATGTGGATGGCCTATAAAGTTGGTTCCAAAATGATCATCATCCCAAACAAGCCCATGGCTTAAATTATATTTCCATGTTTTGGGTGCTACTTCTGCCCACTCAAAATGAAACAGGTACCGGCTTAGTGCCCAGTTGAAAACATTGGTTGTTGCAACGCGTGCTGCGGTGGTTAGCACGGGGTAACGCTTATTGTAAGCCGGATCATCGGCCAGCAGGTCACCATATTTGTTATACCCCGGCGAGGGTACATTTTTTATTACGGGTGCTGTTGACGGCTGGCTAACAACAACAGTTTGTGGAAGGGTAGTGGCGGAAATAGAAGTATCAATTTGTGCGAATGAACCTGATGCGCTCAAAAAAAGAATTAGGGTATAAACTGGTTTCATGGTATTGGTATTTTTGGTATCGCCGAAGTTGATAGTTTACTAAATACCTACCCACAAAAAACCTTGCCGCCTACCCGATAGTAACCATAAATCACCCCTCCTTTAAAACTACAAAAGCACCCTATAGGTGCTTTCATATTTCAAAGGGGATTATCAATTACTTAGTCCAGTCTTTCGAAAAAACCCGTTGTAGTAAGTTAGAGGTTCTTGCTTCAGATTTTGTCCTGATCTCCACTTCTTTCTCTGCTATTTTATTGAACATGGCATTTGTAACAATACCAGCCATCAGGTTGCCGAGATCCAGGTTTACTTTATCGCCTAACAATACACGCACCGGTTTTACAAGGTCGTTCCATTGTTGTGCTAATTTATATTCGTTTAAAGAAGTTTGCATAACAGGGGCAACTGCGCGGCGTAGGCTGTCGCCAATATTGGTTCGCAAATAATCGGTTGCCGATATACCGCCATGCTTAATAATATACATGGCATCTATTAAACGCATGTTTTGTATACCACTTAAAAAAATGGGAATGGATTTTTGCGATGTTTGTTCTGCTGCTGTGCCCATGGTATTTACAAAGCGATCCACCTCACTGCTTAAGCCAAGCTGTTGTAAGGTTCTAACCACCTTTTGCATTTCTGGTGGGAAGATGGAATTCATAATTGCCATCTTGCTGAAGGGGCCATCAGCGCCTGTAAGCCCACTAGATGAGCGGGTACCAATTTGCAACAGTTCGCGTACTGCACTGGCAGCATCATTCTCATTTAAAACGTAGCCGGAAATTTTGTTAAGGCTGCTGCACGATACAGAAAGGGTTAGCACTGCAACAAGAAATAAAGGAAGAAGCTTTTTCATTTGATTTTGGTTTGATTTGAAGGGATCAGGTTTTACATTTTTCCGATCACATTCAAAAGTCAGACCGATTATAGCTTTATAGAATCTTTTAACTAAAATGATTTTATTCCATTTTTGTAGGCTTTTTCCTGATAATATGTAATGGCAATGAATCTATTACTAAGGAGTGTTAATAAATACTTAACCATGTTATTTGCTGGGTCGTTTAATTATTGGGTAACTTAGGAAAACCCATTCATTATGCTTTGGAGAAAATTCAGCGGGGAGACTCTTGAACTTCCCATAAAAGATGCAGTTGAAACAGCCATTAAAAGAGAAACAGCAAACGGATTTAAACTGAAAGTTTGCATCGGCACCGATAGCCAGGTAAAAGGTGCAGAAACAGAGTTTGCCACCGTTATCGTTTTTCTCAGGGAAGGTCATGGAGGCTTCATGTACATCCATAACGAAAAGACCCGCCACAAGTATTCCATTAAAGAACGTATGCTGGTTGAAGTTGCGAAGAGCATAGAAATAGCCTATGAACTTTGCACCTTATTTACCCAATACGATGTTGATATGGAAGTACATGCAGACATCAACACCAATCCTCAATTTAAAAGCAACGATGCTTTAAGGGAAGCAATGGGTTATATACTTGGGATGGGATTTGCTTTCAAAGCCAAACCGGAAGCCTTTGCCAGCAGCAGTTGCGCCAATAAAGTGGTGAATTAAAATCGCCAGGTTACAATTAGCTTTCTGTGCATTTTTTTAAGGCAAGCCCCTTGCAGTTCTCTCCTCGTTAAATTCCCGGTTACAGGTTTCAATGTATTTTATCAGTTTATCGCGCCCTTGTTTTTTAACGGCGCTGGTAACAAAATGCTGTGGTAAAAACTGCCACGTTTTGCGCATGGTTGCTAAAAACGATTTTATGTTTGCCGAAACTGTTCGCTGATTTTCTTTATCGGATTTTGTGAATACGAGTACAAAAGCAACTTCCCATTTACCCAGTTGGTTTACAAATTCCAGGTCTATTTTTTGTGGCTCGTGGCGGCTGTCTATCAAAACAAATACATTCACCAGGTTTTCTCTTTTGCGCAAATAATTTTCTATCATTTGCTCCCAACGCCGGCGGCTGGTTTGCGAAACTTTAGCGAAGCCATAACCCGGTAAATCCACTATATACCAATGATCGGGTTTAAGGTTAGACAATGGGTTTTCCCCTGCTATACTTTGAATATCGAAATGATTGATGAGTTGCGTTTTGCCGGGAGAACCCGAGGTTTTTGCCAGCTTTTGATTATCGCACAGCATATTAATGAGCGATGATTTACCCACGTTACTCCTGCCAATAAAGGCATACTCAGGTCTGTCGGGTGCCGGTGCTTTGGTATATTCCGGGCTGGAAATTATATATTCGGCTGACTTAATGATCATGCGCGCAAGGTAGCAAATGTTGAAGTGCTGCAATGTGCTGGTAAACCCAGTTTATGTGTTCGGATGCGTGAACAACGAACTGTACAAGTGAGTGACACAACGCTGATGCTATGAAAAACAGTTGTCTGTCACAAAAAACTATGCAGTGTTTGTGCGGAACTTTTGTTTGCGAAAGAATAATAACTCCGTTATAAAAATCAACAGAAAACTTATTCCTGTGGTAGCGGTAACCTTTCCTAAAAAATAAATGAAGTTGCCAAACTGCAACCATTCGATCAGCACCAGGTAAAAGTGATGAATAAAGGTAAAAACCAGCACGTATAAAAAGTACGGCGCCCAGCCCATGCTTTTTATGGAAGGCTCCGCATAATTAAGTTCTGCACCTTCCTGCGAAATAAGTACGTTAATAAGAAAGGGGCGAAGGTAGGCGATGAGCACACAGGGTGCTGCGTGTAAGCCCGGCGTACAAGTGAAATAATCGAGGGTTAGGCCAAAGGCGAAAGCAACTAAAGTAAGTGCTGCGCGGGGTATGGCAAACGGTAACCAAAGTATAAAAAGAAAGTACAGGTAGGGGCTTACAAACTGGTGTAGCGGTGGTATCTGGTTCAATACAAAAACCTGGAACAGGATAAATACCACAAAACGGATTATATGTTTTAGCAGCTGGCTCATTGGTTTTTTACTGGTGCAGCCTCCAGCCTGCGTTGCTCATCCCATTGTACGTTTTCCACCAGGTTAACATACTGTATGCTGTAAAAATTGGTAGCAGATTTTATTTTGATAGTATAGGAGTTGCTGCTGGGATCGGCAGAGATACTGTAAATGGTGCCAACCATTATATGCGATGGGAAGTTAGCAGAGTACGTGCTGGTAAGCACTGAATCTCCTTTTACTACCTGTACGCTTCGCGGAATATTTTTTAAGGTAAGGAACGAGGGGTCTTTACCATCCCACTCCACGCTGCCGGCAATGTTTCCTTTTTTTAACATGGAACTTACCTTACTGTTCCGGTGTATTAGGCTCATTACCCTGCAATAGTTATCCGATACATCTATTACCGTACCTACTACACCATTGGAACCGATAACAGCCATATCTTTTTTTACACCCTGCAAAGCACCACGATGAAGGGTTAAGTAATTGTACTGCGACGAAACCGTATTGCTTACCACCTTTGCAGGTAGCCAACTAAATTTTCGTGACCTCCCAAGGGTATCAATTACCAGGCTATCGGCAACCTTTTGCTTTGCCGTATCGGCGCCTTCAAAGTTTGATGCAAGCATATTGCGAAGCCTAGCATTTTCCTCTGAAAGCTGCTGGTTGGTTTGTTTCAGTTTAAAATAATACTGAACCTTATTGTATTGGGTATTAATGCGGCCGGTAACCTCGTTGGCTATGTTGGCATAAACCGCTTCATGCGTTTTGTTATAGCTAACTAAAAAAGTGAGAGAAGCAATCTGCAACACCAGGAAGAAGAGGAAGTTAAAATATCTTCTGATGAAGAGAAAAATGTTTTTCATGATGCCCGCTCTTCTGCTGAAAGAGCTTCGTTATTTGAATGGATAAACAAAAGATGCAGAATGAAAATTGTTCGCTAAAACAACTCTCTGCTATCGCATAATAAACGGAAAGCGATTATAATTTTTCAACGCAATACCGGTACCCCGTACCACACTCTTCAGCGGATCGTCGGCAACATGAACAGGCAATTTTATTTTTTGACTCAACCGCTTATCCAACCCCCTCAACAATGCGCCGCCACCGGTAAGGTACAAGCCACGGCGATAAATATCGGATGCCAGCTCGGGCGGTGTAGTTTCCAATGCTTTCAGGATCGCTTCTTCTATTTTAAAAATGCTTTTATCCAGGGCTTCGGCAACTTCCTGGTAGCTAACAATTATTTGTTTTGGTATACCTGTTACCAGGTCGCGACCATTTACCGGGATATCATCCGGCGGATTATCCAGGTCTTTCATTGCAGCGCCTATCTGTATTTTTATCTGCTCTGCAGTCCTTTCACCAATTAACAAACTATGGTAACGCCTGAGGGCTTCCATAATATCGGCTGTAAATTCATCGCCCGCAATACGTATACTTTGGTCGCATACAATACCTGCCAGGGCAATAACTGTAATACCCGTA
>JANPIA010000002.1:0-1784 GCA_031424735.1 Segetibacter sp. | reverse complement strand
GCCAATCATCAGGCTGGCCCAGAACAGCGACACAAACGGCGCAACGTTTTCTGTTGGAAATGGTCTTCCATCGGCCGTTAATACGTGTTGTTTCATAAACTCCGGCAGGTTGGCGGCTGTTGACACTTCCACACCAACATAAACAAAAATGCCGATCATACCCAGCCATAGCTGGCCATAATTGGTAGCACTCTTACGTGATGCGGTTAGTTTTTTCCCGTCGTATGCCGGAAACACATCTGTTGGTGAAGCAATCCTGCTATTTTCCAAATCCAAGTCAGATTTTTTATCTCCTTCCAGTTCTATTTTATTAGGCACAGAGGAGAATTTAAATATAACAGCCACAACTAAAAATAAAGCACCAACAATAAGGTAAGGGGTTTTTACAGCACTAATGTCTGCCACACCCGAACTGCCCGATGTAATGCTGCCAAAGATGGCAAAACTTACAAGCACCGGACCGATGGTTGTGCCAAAGTTGTTTACGCCACCGGCCATGCTTAACCGCTGCGAACCTGTCCGGGGATCACCCATAACAATTGCCAGTGGATTGGCTGCTGTTTGCTGCAAGGAAAAGCCAAGACCAACAATAAACAGACCTGTAATCATCAAACCAAACGAGGCGTTATTTGCTGCAGGATAAAAAAGCAATGTTCCCAACGCAGATATACACAAGCCAAGGGCAATACCGTTTTTGTAGCCGATGCGGTTTAGTATATCGCCGCCACTCGCCCGGCTGATAGCATAATAAATAAGAGAACCTACTGTGTAGGCAACGTAAAATGCAAAAGAGATCATTTGCGATTGCCATTGGGACAAATTCAGTTTTTCTTTGAATACCGGAATAAGAATATCGTTACTTGCAGCCACAAAGCCCCAGAAAAAAAACACCATAACCAAAACGCCAAATTGCGACCACTTTGTTTGTTGATTCATATAGCTGGTTGTTGAGTAAATGAAGGCTTGAAAATAATAAGTTTCAAGTAAACAAATCTGTTATTGAAAAATAATTTGGGCTACCTTTCAGCAGCGATGTAAATACTTATGGAGATAATACATATTTCAGCAGAATGTTATCCTGTAGCAAAAGCAGGCGGATTGGGAGATGTAGTTGGTGCCTTACCAAAATACCAGAATAAATCAGGACACAATGCCAAGGTTATCATGCCCATGTTTCGGACAAAATTTTTATTGAACAACGAATGGGATGTTGTGCATGAAGGCCACCAGAACCTTGGCGATTACTATTTTAAATACGCCGTCATTAAAGAAAAAACCGACAAGCTAGGTTTTGAATTATACCTGGTTGATATTTTCGGATTGTTGGACAGGGAAAAAATCTATGGTTATGATGATGACACAGACCGTTTTGTAGCATTTCAAATAGCAGCCTGCGATTGGATGGCTTCATGGTTGCACAAGCCCGGTGTTATTCATTGCCACGATCATCATACCGGTTTTGTACCATTCATGGTAAAACACTGCTTTGCCTTTCAGCATCTTGCTGATGTCCCTACTGTATTTACCATTCACAATGGTCAGTACCAGGGACAGTTTAGTTGGGATCGGTCGAAACTCATTCCTGCCTACGATCCGTTCAAAGGCGGTTTGCTGGAATGGAACAACATGATAAATCCGATGGCTTCCGCTATAAAGTGTGCCTGGAAAGTAACAACGGTTAGTCCGAGTTATATGGAAGAAATGCGTTACGAGGCTGCTGGCCTGGAAGACCTGATGCAATATGAAAGGGGCAAGTGTGCCGGTATCTTAAATGGAATTGATGC
>JANPIA010000001.1:0-3810 GCA_031424735.1 Segetibacter sp. | reverse complement strand
GTTCCGTTTCCGTATTAAATAAAACGGAAACCGCATCCCCATCGCGTAAAAATTTTGGTGCGTCAATCAGATTTTCAGCAATGGCTACCTGCTCAAAGGTTTCATTATCCATGAAATTATACCCGCTTTCATCTTTGTATAAAAACTGGTATTCTTTTCTTTCAACCCGTACCGGGTGAATATTATCGCCACTGTTCCAGGTTTTTTCAATTGACCGGTTGTTATCTACACCCGCCAGTTTTGCCCACACCTTGGCGGCTGCACGGGCTGTTTTATTCTCACCAAATTCTACCACTTTGTAAAGGCTGCCGTCAAGCTTGATGATAAGACCACGACTGATATCTGCTGTTGTTGCCATAAAAGAAATTTGAGTAATTACGGGTCGCAAATGTAAGCGTTTAGGAGTAAAGATGGGCAGACTGCCAGGCCTTTTGTGCCGGAAAGGAGAACTTTCCACCACATAAAAGCATTGTTCTCACCTACTTCTTTCTATTTAAATTGGAATGAGCCGGTATTTCGCTGTTGCAATTCTGGCAAGGTTTTCGGAATGAGATGTGTGTAGTATGCCTTGTAGTTAACGTTTGTGCTGTAATGAATATGGCAAACACTAAAACATTGCTCGTTGGACTTTCCCTTTTTCTTTGCCTGGCGGTAAAGAGCCGGCAAGGTGGCGGACTTGGTCAGTCGTCAAATGATACACTGATCAAAAGTGCAGTGAATTCAAAAGGCTTTAAGCCCATCATCAACATCAATAATTTCTACCGCTTTCATGTGGGTTTTTCCTATAACATAACCAATACCCGGGAAGAAAAAAGCTTGGCCGATCAGCAAAAAGCAGGACTTAATTACTCCATTTCCGAAAAATCATTTCACCCTTTTTACCAGGCTATCTTCCCACAGGCTATTGGGGCCTGGACCCTTTCTCTACAAGCCGGGTATGATGGCGTAAGGCGGGTAAATTTTTTTGGTGTGGGTAATGAAACGGCACGCAACCCCGCCAATGAGCAGTTTAACTGGTTGCGGACAGAAAATCTGTACGCCAATGTGGGCATCTCAAAAACACTCGCGACCAGGCATACAATCGGTGTCAGCCTATTGTATGATGGCATACGGGTGATGGATGATGCCGACAGGCTCATTTCGAAAGCAAAGAATATTGTAGAACCAGCGGAATACAACCGCCAAACGTTTTTGGGAAGTCGCCTTGCTTATGGCTATGAGGCATTAAACAGCCCGGTGATTGCAACAAAAGGCCTTCAGGTTACAAGTTCCGCTTCCTATACAGAAAATATGGAAGAACACACTCACTCTTTTGCACGGTTTACCACTGATGTTGATGTGTACCTGCCGCTAACCGGTGCATTTTCGTTTGTAACCCGCGCCGGTGCAGCAACCATAACAGGCAATGCTAACTTTTACCAATTGAATACACTTGGAGGTTCCAATACAATAAGGGGATACCAGCGTTTTCGTTTTTATGGCAAGACGTCTTTTTACAATCAAAATGAATTACGCTGGATAACAACAGCCGATACCCGTTTATACAAAGGCCGGTTCGGACTGTTTTCATTATTTGACCAGGGCCGGGTATGGCATCCAGGTGATGTATCAGGTAAGATACATTACGGGTATGGCGGCGGCATTATTCTGGCGCCAAAAGATAAATATGTCGTTACCGCTGCATTTGCAACTTCCGAAGATGACAAACGGTTTCACCTGAACTTGAAAAGGATTTTCTAGCCACTTACCCTTGGGTTAATAATGGGAAAACCTTTTTATTTGCTACAACCAAAGGTGAATACTTTTGTGTCAAACCCCAAACGATGAAGTTTTTGTTTTTTCTCCTGATGATTAGCATTGCAACCTTTACAAAGGCACAACAGGATACCAGCCTGCCTGCTTTTAAGCGCTACCCGGTACTGCCGGGACTACAACTGCTGACGCTGGACAGTACAACTTTTTCAAAAGAAAACATATCGAAAAAAAAACAGGTTCTGCTGATGTTATTTAGTCCTGATTGCGACCATTGCCAGCACGAAGCCGAACAGATCGTTGCCAATAAAGAAGCCCTAAAAAACACGCAGATAGTAATGGCATCAACTTTCCCACTTTACCGCCTGAAAGAATTTGCTGAAAAATACGGCCTTAACCAAATGGACAATGTAGCGGTTACAAAAGACCCGTATTACCTGCTGGTTTCCTTTTATGCCATTCGCAATTTTCCATTTCTGGCACTGTACAATAAAAACGGCGGGCTGATTGAAACGTTTGATGGAAGCGTAGGCATAGATAAGATAGTGCAATCGTTTAAAAAGGCGCAGTAACAAATGTCCCACTGACGCCTTGCATAGTATTACTTGTTTTATCCCTGCACAATACCGCTTTTAAGGGCAAACATTACCAGTCCGGCAGTGTTACGTACCCCAACCTTTTCAATCAGCTTGGTACGGTGTCCTTCTACTGTGCGTGGACTGATAAATAGTTCTTTCCCGATTTCTGCGGCCGTTTTCTATTAACAAATAAGTTTGAGAACTTCTAACTCACGTTCCGTAATTTCGATATTCTGGTTATAGGAAGGTTTTACATTGCCTTTTAGCAATAGCTTTTTTAAAAGCGCTTTATTAACCAGGTCGTTAAAATAGTATCCGGTTTCGCACACAGAATAAATAGACTTTATGATCTCATCTGAATCGGCATTTTTCAATAAGTAACCGTTGGCTCCATTTTCCATCATGTGAATGATAAACTTATCGTCTTCGTACATGGTTACTACCAAAACCTTAATCGCACCGAACCGTTTACGTACTTCTTTTGTTGCCTCCATACCGTCCATGATTGGCATCTTCAGGTCCATGATAATAACATCGGGCTTCGCAGTGGCCAATCCTTGTAAGAGTGCTTCGCCATTATCGGCCTCTAGCACCACTTCCAGGTTATCATCTGCCATAAAGCCAACTTTTAATCCATCGCGGTAAATTTTATAGTCGTCAGCAATGGCAATTCTGATTTTACTCATACATCGGCTGTTTCTAATGGTATGGAAATACATGTTTGATTACTATTATTACCTGCTACGAATTCAATATGCCCTCTTAATAAAATTACCCGGTTTTGAATATTCTTAAGTCCTAATCCATCCTTGTTGTAACGCAACAGCTCAAACTGCTGTTGCGATAAACCTCTACCATCGTGTGTGATGTTTATGGTTAGATCGTTGCCGCTGTAGGTGGAGGAAACGTGCAATTCTGTTGCCTGTGAATGTTTCAGAATATTGTTGATTAGTTCCTGCACCATTCTGTAAATGCTGATGTCATTCTCCGGGTTTTTTGTTTGGTATGCGTCGTCCAGCTCACAGGTAGCTTTCATCATCTCACTCTGCACCACCGTTTTTATAAAATGACGGATGGCTTCATTTAACCCAAATTCTTTTAAAATATTGGAGTGAAGATTATGAGAGATGCCCCGGACCTTTTGTATGCCTTCGTCGAGCAGCTCCTTCGTCCGTTCATATAGTTGAAGGTCCCGCTCATTCAGGTTGGCAGGTTTAATGCCCTGAAGGTGAAGTTTGGTGGAGGAAAGAATGGCGCCAACTTCATCATGCAATGTTTCCGCTATGCGATGCCGTTCGATCTCTTCGCTGCGAACGGCCGCTTCAATGAGTTGGTTTTGTTGTTGCTCGCGGAGGGATTGCAGGTCTTTCTGATGTTGGAGCTTTTTTTTCTGATTAGTGATAAAGGCATATAGGAAACTGCCAAAAAGAGATAGCATTATACCGATGCTAATCATCAACATCGCCGAGGCGTCCGAGCC